>JALEHC010000142.1 GCA_022763215.1 Saprospiraceae bacterium | reverse complement strand
TCATTCGGGTAAGTGTAGCTAAAGCGGCCACCCTGCGCATATTCAAGGAATACAGCAATCGTAGTTGCCCATGGACCATAGGTAAATTTCTTGTGCGCAGAACCTACTACACGGTGACGATTTCCGTAAAGGGAAGGCGTCAAACGAGCCGTATTGGCATGTCCAATAATTGGATTACGGTCAAAAGCATCACTTGAAATCTCTGCTTCAATTGAAGAAGCATCACGAGCATCCAAGAAGTTGTATGCCAAGCTGGTGTACAAACCGTTTGGCCAGCTACGCTGCAATTGAACCGTACCATTGAACGACCATCCGAGGCTGGTATTTGTAAATACATAAGCAGCATTCTGGAAGCTGGTTCTGTCATCATCTGTATACACTGGACGATCATCCACTCCGTTCAAACGACCAGATGGAGGTGCAACACCATAATTTCTTACGATCATGGCGTTTACATCTTTTGTAAACATCAAATCGGTTGTGAATACCCAACCTTCACCAAATTTAGCATCCAAGCCAAGGCTGTTACGCCACACCTGAGGGAAGTTGAAATCCGTACGTGTTACATTATAGAAAAAGAAATCAGGGTTCGCCACCTGGTTACCAATCCATACAAATGGGAAACGACCGGTAAACAAACCAGAACCACCGCGAAGTTGCAGCGACTGGTCACCTTTTACATCCCAGTTGAATCCAAGACGTGGAGAGAACAAGACATTTCCTTCTGGCAATTCTGTATGATCAAAAGTAATGTCTTCACCGTTTTCATCGGTATACACAATATCTGGTGCATAAGTACCACCATCAGCCAATAAGCCACCTTTACGGTCAATATTTTCCTGAATCAACTCAGGCGTATTGAAGTACAATGGCATATCCATACGCAAACCTACGGTCAGCGTAAAACGTTCATTCATTGCCCATTCGTCCTGTGCATATAGTGCAAACTGGCCAACATTCGTCTCTGCCAATGCCCAGCTATCGTTTGCATTATTTTCTTCGAATAGTGCAATCGCACCATCTACGAAAGGATCCAATTCTCCTGCATTTACAAAAGCTAGAAAATCAGATACACTTGCAAAACCAGGACCAAAAGTACCACCTACCAATGGTGCATCATAAGCGCCTAGGTTGAAAGAGTTGTTAAAATCAAAGCGCTCCAAAGAACCACCAAAAGTAAGCGTGTGCTTACCTGCATACATTGTAAAGTTGTTCGAAATCTGGTATACATCCTGATCCAAACGGTTATTAATAGAGAAGGGCTCATGACCAGCTACGATGTAGCGAGAACCATCTTTATTGATATTAATTACCGGGAATGGAGTTGAGAATGGGTCACGTGAATCGCGGAAAGCCGTGTACCCAAACTGAAGTTTGTTGGCAAAGCGATTTCCGAATAAAGAGCGCAATTCGACCAAACCAGAGTGAATTACATTATTGATCTGGTAACCAGAATTGAAAAACTGAAGAGTGGTTGCATCCGGGCCACGGCGTCCCAAAGCAGATGGGTGAGCTGGCTTTTGCTTAGATGCATTCAAGAAATTGTACGTTGCCGTAAGGGAGTGGTTCTGGTTGATGTTCCAATCCAGCTTAAAAATCCCTTTTTCGTTGTTCGTTTCGTGCGTATAATTTTCATAAGGGCCCGTTTCGTAGCCATAACGGCTGGAAAGGATATTAGAAACAGCAATCAAGTCTTGCTCTTCTACCCGTGAAACATTTTCGCCCAAGCGACCTGGTGCAAAAGCAATGAAGTTAGACCCCAAATCAGAACGACGTTCGATCTCTGCATTTGCAAAGAAAAACAACTTGTTCTTGATGATTGGTCCACCCAAGCTAAAACCCGTTTGAACCTGTGATAATTCTGGTACAAAGATTTCATCTCCGCTTACTCTTGAACCTGTCATGTCTTGATTTCTGAAAAAACCAAAAACAGTTCCTTTAAATTCGTTTGTACCTGATTTTGTTACTGCATTAACAGATGCCCCAGTAAAACCTGCCTGTGTCACATCATAAGGTGCCAATGATACCTGAATCTGATCGATCGCATCTAGTGAAATAGGCTGTGCATCTGTCTGGCCACCTGGTGTAGCAGCATCCAGACCGAATGGGTTATTGAAGATAGTACCATCCAGCGAAAAGTTGTTGTACTGATCATTACGACCACCAAATGAGTTACCATCTGCGCCAGGCGTCAGTCTGGTATAATCAGACGCTGAACGCGAAATCGTAGGCAGTCGACTAAGTTCGGTAGAAGAAATATTAGTAGAAGCACCTGTGCGGTCATTTGCAAAGATGTTGGCACGATCACCAACTACTTCTATACCTTCTAGTTCGATCGCGCTTCCGCGCAATTCAAAATCCAAATCCAGCTTTTGTCCAAGTGTCAGGAAAATTCCTTCCAAACGAATTGGCTCTAGCCCAAGATAGCTGGCCTCCACAGTATAAGGTCCACCTACACGCATATTGACGATGGTGTAACGACCATCAGATTGTGTAGTAATCCCATATTGTGTTCCTGAGGGTGTATGGATAGCTACAACCGTTGCAGCATCCAGCGCATTCCCCTGGTCATCTTTAACTGTACCAGTAATGGCAGAAGTAGTTGCCTGGGAATATCCGGTTTGAATACCCGCTACCAAAAAGCAGGCAATCAATGTAAGTAAGCGAAAGTGATTCATAAAACTAGTTTGTTGTGTTGAACCGAAATAATTTCCCGACAAAGGTAATTAACTTTAAGTTTATTTTAACTTAACATTGAGGTTGAAAGAGCGATACACAGCTAAACCCTTAGATACAAAAAAAGGCCATACAAAAACTTCATTTTCAATCATTTACTATTCGCAAAAGATTTTCCGTTTTCAACTACCTTTTCCCAAATAAAAGGCCTGAACAAAGAAAAAATTAATAATCCGTTAACGACTCAAAAAAAATCACTTTGATGCTTTCTTTGTAGTTTTTCAACTTTTCTTTGCAAACTCTATTTTTGTTTCTCATTGAATGAACCAGATTAACGATGACAGATATCGAATACGATTATATCAAGCGCGATGAAAGCTGGCTGGCTTTTAACCATCGGGTACTTCAGGAAGCTAAAGATGCTTCTGTCCCACTCTACGAACGCATCAAGTTCCTGGCCATCTACTCTTCTAATCTCGATGAATTCTACAGGGTTCGAGTTGCTTCTCTGCGAAGCTTTAAAGATTTGAAAAAGAAAACTCGAAAAGAGCTGGACATCAAACCCAAAAAAGAACTTAAAGTCATCCGCAAAATCGTTCAAAGTCAACAAAAAGAATTTGGTAAGATTTTCCGAAAGGAAATACTGCCTAGCCTGAAGAAGCATGGCATTCACCTGATCAATGAGCAACAATTTGCTGAAGACCAACGCCACTTTGCCAGAAAGTTTTTTTTCGAAAAGCTCTACCCCAACTTGCAAGCCATAACCATAGAAGCTAATGATACCGAACTTCCTTTTCTGAAAAACAAAGGACTTTACTTTGTGGTACAATTCGATACGCCACAACAGGACGTACAGGAAAATGATGTATGGAGCGAAGACCTCGGTATCGTAGAAATACCTACCGAAACGAGTCCGCGCTTTGTTGTTTTACCAGGTAATGGCAATAAACATTACGTTACTTTTATCGATGATATCATTCGGATGAACCTGGATGAAATTTTTGATCGCCCAGTCACTGCTGCTTACGCCATCAAAATGTCAAGAGATGCAGAATTGTATATCGATGATGAATATTCTGGCGACCTGATGGAGAAGATAAAAGAGAGTTTGCGACAGCGTAATATTGGCCTGCCAACCCGATTCCTTTACGACAGTAATATGTCCAAAGAATTACTGAAACGACTACGCGATTTATTCGAACTCAGTAAAAATGATATCATCCCCGGTGCTCGCTACCATAACTTTAATGACTTTTTTGGTTTTCCTGATCCGACCGAAGATAGTAGTCTGCACGATCAACCAATGCCTCCCCTTCCCCACCCAAGGTTGGAGAACGGACTGAGTATCCGCGAAGTAATAGCCGAAAAAGATCTGGTTCTTCACTTCCCTTATCAGAAATATGACTATGTCCCTCAGATGATTTTGGAAGCTGCCGATGATAACCTGGTGCAGGATATCAAGATTACACTTTATCGAGTGGCCGACAAGTCAGCGGTAGTGGAAGCCCTGTTGTACGCACTGCAAAAAAGAAAAAAGGTAGTGGCTTTTATTGAGGCGAAAGCCCGATTTGATGAGGCCTCTAACATGTATTGGGGCGAACAACTTAAACAGTCAGGAGCAAATGTCTATTTCAGTTACCCAGGTATTAAGGTGCATACCAAGTTGCTGCTCATTTCCCGAAAGGAGGAAGACACTTACGTGAAATATGCCTATTTGGGTACGGGCAACTTCAATGAAAAAACAGCTCGACTTTACTGCGACCATGCACTGCTTACCGCCGACCAGCAACTAAGCAACGAGGTAGATCAAGTGTTTGACCTGCTGGAACGCAAAATTATGATTCCCGATTGCAAAAAACTGTTGGTAGCGCCATATACACTACGTACTCAGTTTGAAGCAATGATCGATCGCGAAATCGAATTGGCCAAAGCCGGCAAAAATGCTTATATGGTCTTGAAAATGAATAGTCTGGAAGATCGGGGCATGGTAGAAAAGCTTTATGAAGCCAGCCAGGCGGGAGTACGCATCCAGATGATTGTACGAGGTATCTGCAGTTTGGTTCCAGGAGTAGCCGGACAAAGCGAGAATATCGAGATTCGAAGCATTATTGATCGGTTTTTGGAGCATGCGAGAGTGTATATTTTCGGCAACGATGGAAATGAAAAAATGTATGTCGCTTCTGCGGATTGGATGAGTAGGAACCTGTATAGAAGAGTGGAAGTAGCATTTCCGATAACGGATAAAGAAGTATATCAACAAATCCGAACTATTATAGATTTGCAGCTTTCGGACAACGTAAAGGCCCGTTTGATCAATAAAAATCAGGAAAATCCGTATGTCGAAACAACTACTGATGCCCCTCGAATTAGAGCCCAGTACGATACATATGCCTACTTAAAATCAAAGATTCAATAGAAAGTTGTTTGGCCAGACCAATTGTTAGTGCTAATTTCACGAAAATTTTTGGCAATCACTCTGCCAGTGATCAAAATTGCAACAACTAACAGAACGCGAGTATGGTGAAAGAAATCAACAACATCAGAGACTGGGTTTTTAGACAGGTGCATACCAAAAACCTGGTGTACAATACCTGCTGGGAAGATCCACGTTGTGACCGTGAATTGCTCGAACTTGATGAGAATAGTGAAATGGTCATGATTACCAGTGCCGGTTGCAATGCGCTCGATTATCTGCTCGATGATCCTGCGGCTATTAATTGCATCGATATGAACCCTCGTCAGAATTCGCTGCTTCAGCTAAAACTGGCGACCATCAACAATACCTCTTACGAAGATTTGTGGCAGCTCTTTGGTACCGGAAAATACAAGGAAATTCGCTCTTTGTACGACCAACAGCTTCGTCCTAACTTGCCCGACTATGCGCAAAAATATTGGGACAAACACCTTAGCTTCTTCAATGGCAAGGGTATTCGCAAATCATTTTACTACTACAGTACTTCGGGTACCGTTGCCTGGATGGCCAAGCAGTACATGAAGACCAAGAAAAAGACTTTCCGTAAAATTGAGGCTATGTTCAATGCCAATTCATTGGAAGAACAAACTCAAATTTACAACCAAATCGAAGAAAAGGTAATGACTAAACTCGTACAATGGGTGATGAATCGCCACATTACGATGTCATTGGTCGGTGTACCACGTGCACAGCAGAAGCTTTTTATCGATAAGTACGAGCAAGGCGCAATGGGCTTCGCTATGGAGTGTTTCCGCAAAGTATTTACGCAACTTCCGTTGAAAGACAACTATTTCTACCGGGTTTATCTTCAGGGAGAGTATACCAAGGATTGTTGTCCTTCTTATCTGGTAGAAGACCATTTCGAGCACTTACGTGCAAATAGCAATCGCGTGCAAACGCATACAACGACCATGAGTCAGTTTTTGAAAGATAATCCAAAGGCATATTCTCACTATGTATTGCTGGATCATCAAGACTGGTTGGCCGAACACGATATACCTGCACTGGAAGAAGAGTGGCGTTTGATTTTGGAAAACAGCCGCCCGGGTACTCGTATCCTCATGCGTTCAGCAGCACACGAAATTGATTTCTTCCCAGATTTTGTACTGGATAAAGTCACTTTCGAACAGGAAAAAACCAGAAAAACACATCAGGAAGACCGCGTCGGTAC
>JALEHC010000141.1 GCA_022763215.1 Saprospiraceae bacterium | reverse complement strand
GATGCGGCAATTTTGCCCATCAGGGATAGGAAAAACAAGCAAAAATGTCTATTATGGACATAGACAAGCAAACCATATCTATGACCTCCAAACAGGCGCTGGTTGATGTACTCGGGTTTGATGACCGACGTTTTGTGATAGTGGGTATACCGCTCTTATCATTTGCCGTGCCTTTGTTATTTTTTGATGCTGATCTTTCTAACGGACTTATCGCTTATTTACCCAAATGGGGTATTTCCATTCTTTATACCTTAGGTTATTGGCTTGCTTCCCGCAATATCATTATTGCTATGCGCCGCCGTTATCCGGCCTATAGCGATATTCATATCCGGCTCTTTTATACCATTCTTTTGATTGTTGTTGCATTCTTTGTGGTCAGTACAATAGTCGGTGCATTCGATTATTGGTGTTTGCAGGTAAAACAAAGCCCAAATGTCACTGAGTTTGATTATAAAATTGCCTCTTTTACGATTCTGTCGTTGGTGTCTACGATTTATGAAAGTATTTTCCTTTATGATCGCTGGAAGCGATCTATCATTGAGGCCGAAAAACTCAAGAGCGACCATATACAATCACAACTCGAAGGTCTGAAAAGCCAAGTCAATCCGCACTTTTTGTTCAATAGTCTGAATACCTTGACTTATATCATTCCGGAAGACCCCGACACGGCTGTTAAGTTTGTACAAAAATTATCAAAAGTATATCGATATATACTCGAAATCCGAGATACCAAACTCATCTCACTATCAGAGGAGTTATCTTTTCTTAATGCTTATGTTTTTTTGCTAAAAGAAAGATTTGGCGAAAGCCTGAACGTACAGATCAATGTGCCAGAGGCAGTACATCACTTACAAATTGTGCCTTTATCGCTACAGATTCTTTTTGAAAATGCGATCAAACACAACATCATTTCGTCTCGTCAACCCTTACAAGTTGAGGTATTCTTAAGTAGTACCAAACCTTCTGACTGCCCAAAACTTGTGGTGCGCAACAACTTACAGAAAAAACGACAAGCAATGCCTTCGACAAGAGTCGGCCTCGAAAATATTCGAAGTCGTTATGCCTTTTTCTCTGATCAGAAAATGACCATTGCCGAAGATGAAAACTATTTCACGGTTACCCTTCCATTGATCCATGCCCAGCTACCAGTAGAAGGTCAGGCAAGTAGTTTGGCCAGCTAAACAAAGCTTCTCTTCTCGCTGTTTAACCTAAAATTATTGCCTATGCTTTTCGCACTTATAATGAGCTGGTTTTTCTTACCGGCCAATGGTACACTGCAAATACAAGTACAAAATATCCAATCGACCGCAGGTGTTCTTCGAATCGCCCTATTTAATCGTTCAGAAGGATTCTTGGAAGATGAAAATGCGGTCATGGCACAAGAATTGGACATCAAGCAAAAAGGAATCATGTATTTCCAACTGCCTGATTTGCCTTTCGGCAAATACGCCCTCGCCATCTACCACGACCTTAACAACAACAAAAAGCTGGATACCAACGCCTTTGGCGTTCCAAAAGAACCGTATGCCTTTTCAAATAATGCACGCGCCAAATGGAGTTCTCCGACTTTTGACGAATCTGCATTTCAGTTTAAAAATGATCAACAAACCGAAAAGGTGACGCTTCAAAAATGGCGTAAACAATAAGCTGGGGTATTACTTACATATTAATTTTATTTATTTGGAGGTGATTTGTTAGAGGCAGGTTCTTTTTTCTGAGCAAAATCGCTTAATTTTCGCGCTGCAAATAATCTGTGTTATGGATACCACCCCTGAAAGCGCGAAACAAATCGCATCATATACAACTAGGGGATACGTGCATGATCATATCAACCCACATCAGGGGATCAACATCTCTGGTGCCCTAACTCCATATTTCACAATAATAAGTCGGCTTGCTTGTTTACCGCTCCATCACTCCGCAACCGGAATGAAGATGTCCAGTGGCAGGCAGTCGTATGTAAGTAAGAATCTATTGACTGAAAACCAGCTTAAACAAATCAATTAATGGTCTTCCCAAAGTTTGAAGAGAAAATCCCCCATCTGACGACCGAACAAATGATCGAAGTGGATCGGCTGATGGAAGAAAAGTATCAGATTGATCTGACAAAAATGATGGAAAATGCAGGTCGTTCTCTGGCGATCTTAGCATCTCATTTGTTTTTGAAAAAACAACCTATTCTGAAAAGAGTCGCAGTACTGGTTGGTACTGGAGGAAATGGTGGTGGCGCACTGGCTGCTGCCCGCCGACTGCATAACTGGGGCGCCGATGTGCACGTTTACATCAGTAAACCTGCAGGTCGAATGACTTCTGTTCCGGCTCATCAGTTGGGTATCCTTAAAAGTATGGAAGTATCGGTTCAGCTTCCGATTGCGATCGGCAAAGAAGAACGTCCATACGATCTGATCATCGATGGTATCATTGGTTACAACCTAAAAGGTGACCCAAGAGGTGGCTCCAAATCTATGATTGAATGGGCTAACGAACAGAAAACACCTGTTTTGGCTGTTGATACTCCTTCTGGCATCGATATGACGACCGGAAAGATTCACGAGCCATCAATTAAAGCAGATGCAACGCTAACCTTGGCACTCCCGAAGAAGGGATTGTTTGAAGAAGGGGTGAAAGCACAGCGAGGAGCACTTTATTTAGCGGATATAGGCGTTCCGCCTATGCTTTATATGGAGCGTACCTTAGGCTTTAAGGTGCCACCGATCTTTGCAAAAGGAGATATATTACTGCTGGAAGATTAGATTACAGTTTTTTTCCTTTGCGGGAAGGACTCTCGTTAATTTTTTTCTCTTCGATCGGAGGTGACTGGTCACCTCCAAATATCAACTCTGTACTTGAGTAGGTAGTCCCGTAGTTATTGGCGAGATTGGCGACCTGTTCCAGCGCATCAAGCAACTGCACGTCTGTCAGTTCTTTTAATGGGTGGGTAAACACACTTACCACAAAGCCATTGTATATACTATATTTTGCATCCAAGGCTGAATGAAAATTAGCATTTAATAGCGTGCGCAGTTCTATAGTTTCTACAGATTCTTCTTCTACGATGGGTGTAAATATGCGCATCCGATTATTGGCTTCATCTGTGATCACCAATAAAATTCGGTCTCCAAATAATACTTGCCAGGCTCCTGTTTGGCCTTCTACCAATGCAGATTCCTTTTTGATAATTTCTTCCAGCTTCGTATTATTCATTTGTCCTTCCTGTGCCATTGCCAAAGCGGTACAACTGCATATAAATACAACAACTAACAATACCTGACGCATAAAACTTACTTTTAGGACTTTCCGTCTAGCTTACGCTAAAAGCCTATTTTCAAAAATGGTTTAGAATAGCAAAGAGCTATATTCAATATAACCGGAATTATACTCAGATACTGTTAAGGAGAAAACAAATTAACAATTTGGCGGAGAGTAGAAAGAGGGCCCGATTCAATGAATCGGGCTATGGCGAATGGATTATTGTTGTTTTGCGTATTTCAAGATGTCTTGGGTGCTCTGGCCGGCCACATTTGCCGGAAGGCTGATCTCGCGATGCTCTTGCAAGTCAAATACGTGTGGAGTACGCGCTTCATTGCGCTCGCGCAATACGATATAGCGGTTGTTTCGCGCACTATTCGTAATCTGATCACTAATAGCCGTTGGGTTCGATAGCATAGCATTGATTTCAAACGCATCGTCTTCGTAGTCGTATTCCGGGATAAGGATTTGAGAGCTGTTATTGTCCACTGACAAAATAAATAAGGAAGCAAAGCCATCTTCTTCCGTTTCGTATTCAGCTTCCGCCAAAATAGCTTTCGGATTGCTTCGATCACTCAGGTCGAAAGCAAAAGTTCCCATATCTTGGGCATAGCCAATCAGGTAATTTTCCCACACTTCCAATCGCTGAATCATACCAGACTGCGGATCATCCAACAGTCGCTCAAAGCGAAATTGTGGCACTATAGGTGAAAGAGTAGATTGGTTTTCTACATCATAAAGTATGATATCCTTAAAACCACGAATGGCAACCAAACCCGTGGCATTGTCATATGAAATCTGGGTAATATAATATGGAAAATCAGGACTGACATTAACAGGCAGTACTTCTCGTTTTACCAATTCACAGTTCTCGGTATTATAAACTTCCAATACCCGATGACTTGGGCCAAAGTCTTCATCATAGGTTGTGGAATCTGCAACGATGGCTACCAAAGTCTGCTCATCGCGAATCCATAATTGATTACCTTCCAGTAAATCATTCTGGATGTTGCAATCGTGAGTTGGAGGCGCAGGCTTGCTGTTTTCGTAGTTTTCAGTAGTAGGTGTTGTTGCAGTAGTATCGCTGGAGGTTGTGTCTGAGCTAACGGGGGCATCACCTCCACAAGCTACAAATACAAAACTTCCCAGAGCGATTAAGATTGCATAAGTGAATCTCATAGAATTTGATTTTATTATAAAACGAAAAGATTCTGTTGATGTGCTCTAAAGTTAGCGATTTTCTGCCGATCCGCTTGGTTTTAGTTTTCCGGTTTTAAACTACACCAATAATCAATGGCGGTGATTGTCCTCTTTCTTTAGAACTTTCATCATAAGTAACGCCCCAACTATACAAAACAGCATATTTTTTCCTAAAAAGTGTTAATCCTTCCTTAAAGTACGAAAAACATCGTACTTGATTTTGAATTACGAATCATTTCGTATATACTTGTAATACGAATTAATTCGTAGTGTTTTATTGCAATTTTTTGAAGAGATTACTGGATGGGATTTATTCTGCTTATTTTGGGAAATAGTCATTCCAACAACCACAATTGAACATCCATGCGAAAAAAATTACCTCGGCCAACAGAAGCCGAACTCGAAATACTTCAAATATTATGGTCTGCAGGGCCTTCTACCGTTCGGGAAGTCAATGACAAACTGAATGAAGAGCGAGAAGTTGGCTATACAACGACTTTAAAACTCATGCAGATTATGGCCGAAAAAGGACTCGCTAAAAGAGACACGGCCAGCCGTACTCATGTGTATACCGCAGCAGTTGAAGAGTCGGACACTCAGCAAAGACTACTGCAAAACTTTGTAGACATGACGTTTAAAGGCTCTGCCATGAAAATGGTTATGCAAGCATTGGGTAATCACAAAGCCTCACAGGAAGAATTGGAAGAAATCAAAGCACTGATCGAAAAAATGGAAGATCAGCAAGGCAAGAAATCATAAGAATCACCCGAAAAAGATTAGACATGGAATTGATCCGTCAAATCATATCTGAACCTCTTATCACGGCCCTGGGCTGGACCGTTCTCCACTCTTTCTGGCAAGCCCTTGGTATTGGTTTGTTGCTTGCGGTCGCTCACTATCTGATCCGGCCCCAATCAGCAGAAATTCGTTACTATACAGCTTTTAGCGGCTTATTCCTGGTTTTGATTGCAGCTGTCGTTACCTTTTTTAAGGTTTATGAAAGCCCGCAACCGCTGGCAGAAGAGACGGGCAAAACAGTATTCATTATTGGTGAACCTACTGATATTGCAACTCCGGCAGAAGGATGGACCAATTTTGCCCAACAGTTTTCCATCTATTTTGAAAATCATCTGCCACTAATCGTTAGCGTCTGGTTGCTCGGAGTTACCTTTTTCATACTTCGACTGTTGGGAAGCTTATTGCAAATACGGCTTTTGCGGACACGCCATATACAGCCGCTCTCCGACAATTGGCAGTCAAAGCTCAAAGCGCTCCGGCGCAAATTAGGAATTATCCGTCCGATCAGCTTATTAGAGTCTGCTCAAATTCAAGTACCCATGGTACTAGGCTATCTCAAACCGGTTATTTTACTTCCGGTTGGTGCGGTCAACAACCTAACGACGGAGCAAGTCGAAGCTATTTTGGCTCATGAGCTGGCACACATTCTTAGAAATGACTATTTGCTAAATATTATTCAATCACTAATCGAAATCCTTTTTTATTTCAATCCGGCAGTCTGGTGGATATCTGCGATTATTCGTAAAGAACGCGAAAACTGCTGCGATGATATTGCGGTAAAACTCTGCGGTAATTCGTTGACTTATGCCAAAGCGTTGGTGGAGCTACAAGAGCTACAACAACGTGTTCCGGGACTAGCTATGACGTTTTCCAACGGAAAAAATCAATTGCTACAACGGATCAGGCGCATTTTAAATCAACCACAAAACAAATCAAACGTTATGGAAAAATTTACCGCAACGTGTATGCTGCTTGTAGCAGTACTACTCTTTTCGGTCGGAGCCGGCAATGCGCATAAGGCTTCCGCCAAATCAAATGCCCAAGAGGTTTTTCTGACTAATCCAGCCGATGCATTGCTCGAAATGGATGCAGAAAAAAAAATAGTAGTCGAAAAACTAGCAGGTATCAAGTTCGAATCTATTGTTTCAGAAGTAAATAATGCTATCGAAGAGATCGACGTTACCATCGAAATTGATACTATCCCGGATTCCAAAAACCGAATGCGCATCAAAACGACACATGAAGGACAAGCTGTTGAACTCGACTTAAAAAATGGCAAAATCCAAAAATTAATCATCGATGGTCGCAGCATCCCAGCGTCTGAGTACACCAAATATGAAGATATGGTAGCGGATATTCAGGCTAATATACCTCCTCCACCTCCACCGCCGCCAGCTCCATCTGCCTTACCGGAGCCACCAAAACCGCCAAAACCACCAAGAGCGGTGGAACCAGTGACACCACCAGCACCCAACACGGTACCTGCACCACCGGCTCCTCCTGTTCCACCAAGTGCAGCAGAACCAGGTGTGCCTCCTCCGCCGCCACCACCACCGCCTTTGCCGAAAGGCATGAAGGAAAAGAAAAAAAATAAAGTAAAAATTAAAAACAAGGATAAGACCAAAATCCGAATCCTTCAGGAAGACGACAATTATGAAAATGTCAAAGAAATTGTATTGAGTGGCGACGAAACCATGATATTGATTGGTGATAACGGAGATGTCATCGAACTCGTAGCGGATTCACTTGAGTATGTCTTTCATGAAGAGCTTACCCAGGCTGAAGTAGAGCGACATCGAGCCGAGATTGAACGCTTGCGTGCAGAGGTAGCGGCTAAAGTCAATCAGGAAAGAGCGAGAGTCATAACTCAAAAGGAAATGGTGGAACGACAAGCTCAACTCACTGCACAACAGCGGGAAGCAATCCAACAAGAGCTTCAGAAAAAACAGGCTCAACTTGAATTGGTGGAAAAACAGGTGCATGAAGAAATGAAACGCCGAGAAAT
>JALEHC010000140.1 GCA_022763215.1 Saprospiraceae bacterium | reverse complement strand
TTGGCCAGTTAAAGATGGTACTACCGCGCGATTTATGGAAATTTTTTATCAATATCTTCAGGAAGGCGATGCAAAAGATGTGGCTTTGCGCAAAGCAAAGTTGCAGTTTATTGAGCAAGGCGAAGCGCCTTATTTTTGGGCAGCTTATGTGGTCAATGGCGATACAGTTCCAATTCCTTTTCATCGGCAGTCGTGGTCGTCTTATTGGTGGGCAGGCTTGTTGTTGGTCGGGGGAATGATTTATTATTTTATAAAAATGCGTAATCCATAGTGTAATTCTGATTTGGTTTTGGTCTTAGGGTAAACTAAAAATTCCAAAACCATGAAGAAAACAATCTTATTTATTGCACTTGGACTAAGTTTCCTGTCTGTCGCTCAGGCACAACGTGCCGTGTATATCAATGATGTCAAACTGAAAGCTACAGTACTTCAACAACTCGAACAAACTTACCAAACTACCATTCCGAATGGCCATTATTGGTACGATCGCTTATCTGGTGCTTGGGGCTTTGAAGGCGGCCCTGCTCAGGGCATTATTCCAGCAAATCTGAATATTGGTGGCACCCTCAAACGCAATGCTTCAGGCGGCAAAACGGGCGTTTTTATCAACGGTCGCGAGTTGCATACGACGGAGGCACGCTACATGCAAGCATTATTTGGGGCTTATTACAAAAATCGGTTTTGGCTGGATGCCTACGGCAATCTTGGATTGGAAGGTAATATTGCCATCGTCAATCTGTATCAATTGATGCAACAACAGCAACAAAATCAATCGTATTATAGGCACAATGATTATCTGGATCACTCTTCCGGTGGTAATTCCAGTGGCTTTTATATCATGGGAAAAGACTGGAGTTATTCCAGTTTCTAGTGGTCGGTATAGAAATTTAGGTTGGTGCGTTTTTAGCCCGACTGACCACTAGGAAGTTTTTAAGGGCGTCACTGCAAAAGCGCAGGGCGCTCTCTTTAAAGAAAAGTAGAACACAGTATTATTGAATACTTTGCAATAATCAAGCTTCTTGATAACTTTGGGCGATTGCAAATTCAAATTATGCACTTTTTAGCCCTTTGGTCTTCTTATCAGGAGTCGGAGCTTACGCAAAATTTGTCAAAAGCAGATTTGCTGGCTTCCTATCAGCGCACCCACGATGGTCGTTATCTGGTCGCTTTGCTCGAACGGGTGGATCAGTCTGCACTGATTTTGTCGCGGATTATTGTCAAATATATTCGCAAAGCAGAAGATCGGGAAGACTTTATTCAGGAATTGTATGTCAAACTATGCAAAAACCTGAAAAAAGCCCAACCGCATACGAACCTGGATAATTGGATTAAAATGATCGTTCGAAATGCTTGCCTGAATTTTTTGAATCGGGCCGACAATCGACGTCAATCACAGGAATTGGACAGCATAGCCGAAAACAATCATGCCACAACAGATGTCACCAAAATAGAGGCTGGGTTGGATTTGCAAAGTATGTTGTCAAAAATAAAAGCCAGCCTCAATGATAAACAATGGAGCTGTATTGAAAAACGGTTTGTGGAAGGAAAAGGCCATCAAGCATGTGCAAAAGAACTTGGCCTTAGCCCAACTCAGTTCAGAGGGGTACTTACACGGGCCGTCGAGAAACTACGGAAAGAGTATGGAGAGGAATTTTGGAACTACATTAAAAATTAATCCATCCGAATGAGCAAGGATCAGTCTGATAAACGATTCTGGGAATTCCCGCACATGATGGCCTATCTCAAAGGAGAATTGCCGGCAGAGGAAGTCGCTGCCCTGGAATCTTATATGGCTTCCAATCCTGCCTACGCAGAAGAATTGGAACAATTGCATGATGAATGGCTGCAAAATCCACATCTGGAAGAAGAATTACAGCATTTTAGGCAGTTTTTTCTTCAAAAAATGAATGATCAAGCAACTACCGAACAACCTAAATCTAAGGGTATGAATCTTCGTGTGCTTCGCCCGGTCTTAGCTGCTGCTGCCGTAATTGCACTGCTTTTGACCTTCTGGTTTGCTTTCCCTTTCGGGAAATCGGACTCCTGCGGTCTACAGGATTATGCTTGTCTGGCGCAAGCCGAAGGCTTGTACGCCCACCGAGCTACGCTCAAAGGCGATAAGCAGGATGCATTTGGTATCAATAAGGCTTTTCAATTGTACGAACAGGCAGATTTTGCGAAAGCAATACCTGAACTAAAAGCCGTTGTACGACAAAAAGACGTTGCTATCCCAATCAAACAGGAAGCCGAAATCTGTATGGCTTATTCTTACTTGATGATAGGGCAAACCGACCAGGCATTTTCCAAGGCAGAGGTGCTCAAGCGAAGCAAAGATCAACGTGTACGACCAGAAGGGCTCTGGATACAAGCTTTGTTGCATTTGGCGCAAGCCGAAGAAGAAGAACAAGAAAAAGCACGAATAGCTTTGGAAGAACTTTCCAAAACGAATAATCCCTATTCGGCGAAAGCCAAAGAGTTGTTGGACCGACTCAATCAAGCATCCTGATAAAACCAAAATTATGTCTCGCTCACTAAAAGACTTGATGAACCACATGCCACAGACCGGAAAGGTAGAATGGATTGGAACTCGACCAGCCAAAAAGGCACCGCTGGAAAGCCGCCAACAAGTGCGTGTGAGCGAAGAAAATGGCTTGGAGGGCGATCATTATAGCGGGAAAAGTCGCAAAAGACAGGTGACGCTCATACAAGCAGAGCATTTGGAAGTTATCGCCAAAATACTTGGAAAACCAATGATTGATCCACAATGGACCCGCCGAAATATAGTGGTGTCTGGGGTGAATCTGACGGCTTTCAAACAACAACAATTCAAGATCGGAGAAGTCATACTCGAAACGACTGGCGATTGTCATCCTTGCTCGCGCATGGAAACTAATTTGGGCCCTGGTGGCTATAATGCCATGCGAGGTCATGGCGGACTGACAACCAAAGTTATTAAGGGAGGCCTTATAAATGTAGGAGATCAGGTAGAATTGTTACCAAAAGAATTTACGGTGGACAAAAAATAATGTACTTTAGGATCAGTAACCTAAAATACCAATCATGAGACTGCTCCGAGCATTTTACCTCTTCTTCACCAAGAAGAGGTTTCTGATGAAATATTCCTTCCCGTATTATTATTTACTGATTGCTTTTACCATTATCACAGCTGGATTGACTCAGAGTTTCAATCCCGTACTCGAAACCATTCAAGCTCCGCGAGGAATCCTATCCTTACAATTGGCTAAAGAAGTAGATCAAGCAAACCAGGTTTTGGCGTCTTGGAACTTTAAAGAGCGCATTGACATCAATGAAACCGCTTGTCGCACGCTCGATTGTCCTGACTATCGGCCAGGCTCCACAGGAGGCTTGATTGTTGATTTTTTCTTTATTATTGGCTATGGCTTGTTGTTACTGTATCTGATCATGCAGGCCCGACGCTGGTTTGGTGACCCGCGAGTTAAGGGCAAAGAAACGGACTGGGGCAATGTGGTCGCTATTTCATTGGCGGTACTGGTTATCGTTTCGGTAGTGGCGGATGTGTTTGAGAATATTTTTACCCTTCAGCTCATACAAATTCATTTGGATAATGGTGAATTAACAAGTGCTCAGCAGCCTTTGGTGAGCAGTATATTTGTATTTGCGGTCATTAAGATGGTCGGCTTGGTATTGGCTTTAGGGTATATTGTTATCAGTATTTTATTCAAGATTTCGGATGTACTCTGGGGAACCATTAATGTACTTCGGAAGTATTGTCTGCTTAGTGTGCTTAGTATTTTGTTGTTGTACTTTTTGTTTTGGGGACAAGCACAAGGGCAGGACTTGCTGATTTCTTTGAATGAAGATGCTTTTCAAGTACTGATGACCCTTGCTTTTGTTTTCATCCTGGCAACTATTAGCTGGATATCGCCACGGTTTTTTATTGTGAAATACTTACTGAAGGACGAGTGGGAAAACCGGGTACAGGATACTTCTTTCTGGGGATGGTTTAGAGAGATGTGGCAGTTTTATGTCACTGACTTTTCTCGTAATCTGCAAAAATGCTATTATCGTACGCCTGGCCATGCTTTCATGCACAAATTGCATACCTATATCCCTCGTTTGCTTGGGGTGTTGGCCATTTTGGTGTTGTATGGTGCCTTTCGCAATGTGTTGGATATTACCAATACGCCGCTACTTTCTGTACAGGGCCTTTCGCTGGAATCTTTCTTGAGTCCAATGCAACAAGTAATTATTTTGCTGGCAGGTTTTGCTTATTTTTTGTATCGCGATATAGAGTACGACCGTAGTGTACTGATGTCAATCATTTTTCTCTTGATTGCTTTGTTGTTTTTGTTCTTTTTTCTGGATTGGTTCTTGTTTCAGGAAGACCCACTTGGTACCCTTCGCGGTATTCATTTATTGTCGATGTCGACCCTTGCCGTAGCCGGGTTGTTTTTCATTTTTGTGACTTATCGACGGTCGATTTTTAATTATGAAAAAGTCAAAGAAGAAGTCAATGCCATCAAAAACAAACTGATGCAAGACGAAGCCGTTCGCGAAAAAATGGTGAAGTCGAGGAGCATTGCACCTGTACAACCAACCAACTACGTCAAAAATGCGCCCAAAGATGTAGAAGTAATGGTAAAATTGTTGGAAGAAGATCTCCAACATATCAAAAAAGCTAAGCCGGAAGTCGCTTCTGCAAAATCGGCACTCAATATGACTAAAGCTCGCTTGAGCATAGTGAAAATGCGGGTTTCTACCTTCGTATTAATTGGTCTTGGGCTTGCCTTGTTGTTCTTTTTGTTTGTCAATATTTGGGCGCCGCTTTACGCAAACCTCTTTGGCACCTTGGCCGTTGTGCTGGTAGCCCTGACCACCTATATTTCACTCATTACGCTATTGTTTTTCCTCTATGGGCACAATCGGAATGCTTCTGTACTGACACTTTTTGTGCCGGTTCTCCTGTTGGTAATTGCCTTTGGCATCAAGGCGGACAACCACTATTATGATGTCGAAACCGTAAATACCGAAGCACCGAGGGAACGGATGACCTTACTTCCCTATTTTGAAAACTGGATGGCACAGCGAGAAGCTGCCATTTCCGCTTCCGCTAAATATCCGGTCTATATCGTTGCCTCTAATGGCGGAGGGTCTCGTGCTGCTTATTGGACGGCTTCGCTTTTGGCACATTTACACGATCAGACCGAGGGGCAATTCACAGAGCATCTGCTGGCTACTTCCGGTGCCTCTGGCGGGAGTGTCGGTTCCGCTGTCTTTACGGCTTTGGCTGCTCATGATGTGTACAATAGTCCAACGGCTTTTGAGCCAATGACACCTGCGGTAGATGTTATTTTTAGTGAAGATTATTTAAGTGCCACGGTGGCTGCACTTTTTGGCCGCGACTTGGTACAGAACTTTATGCCCTGGAATCTGGAAGATTGGCCAAATCGTTCTGAAAACCTGGGTATTCAGTATGAACACGCTGTCGCAGCGGCACTTGGTACGTCCAAACATTATTTTTCAGAAGAATTTGCCAATATCTGGTACCTACAAAATGATTCAGTCAATACCCGCGTGCCGATGTATTTTGGGAACACCATACAAGTCGAAGATGGTAGGAGAGGGGTAGCTGCTCCGGTAAAGCTGGAGGAGTCGGTTTTTGTGAATGCTATTGATGTACTTGAGTTACAAAGCCCGAAAAAAACGATGAAACTAAGTACGGCTGCTATGCTCACCAATCGCTTCCCGTTTGTGAATCCGGTGGGCCGGCTTTATTTGGAAGGTGAGCGGACCGGGCACTTTGCAGATGGAGGTTACTTTGATAATACGGGGGCGTTGACGGCCACTGAATTATTGATTGAATTATTGGATCGTCAGCAGCAGGCTTTCGCCAAAGGTGGGACAGATTCTTTGCTTTTCAGCAAATTGGACTTCCACGTCATCAAAATAGACAATGATGAGGGAACAGACAAACGAGGTCAAATACAGGAAGTACAACCTGGAAGGCCTATGAATCAGCTCACCGCACCAGCTATTGCTGTTGCTCAGGCATTGTTGGCAGGGCGAGTATCTTATGCAGATGATCTGTTGCGGCAGCGCATAGAGCAAGTTTCAGGTGAGTGCCAATATATGCATTTGTGGTTGCCTTATGGAACGATCTACCAGCAAACGGATTGCAATTTTCAGCCCAAGGGAAATTGCGAGATATGCGATAATCGAAAGTTGCAAAAAATCATTCCTCTGGGGCGTTATCTTTCGGCTTCCGCCAGAGAAAAAATCAAGGAAGGAATACAAGAATATCAGGTAGCTTTGGATACAATTATTGACAATGTTTCGGTAAAAGAAAAGTAAGTAAGCGTATTTCAAACCAGGGAAAAAATACAAAAATCACCTTCAATTATCAGGTATTTTATATTTTGACCAGTAAAAACGTATGAAACGATTTTTCTTGCTCATGTTAATTGGGGGACTGTTGAACACCCTAGCCGCTCAGGAAATGAAACCTGAAGACACGGAGGTGTGGGAGCCAGAACCTGTTAAAGTAACACCAGGTGTATTTACAGCACCACCCTCTGATGCCATTGTACTTTTTGATGGCTCCGATTTATCTAACTGGATTCGTCCAAAATATACGGTAGGAGCAACATTGGAATCGATCAAAACAATGATCGAAAACCAGCAGAAAACTAATTTTGAAGGTACTGACCCTGAATGGATGGTTAAAGATGGTGCAATGATTGTCAAACCAGGTGGTGGTGCCATCGAAACCAAACAGAAGTTTGGTAGTGTTCAATTGCATATCGAGTTTTTGTGCCCTTATGATCCGGGTAAAGAAAGCCAAGGCTATAGCAATAGTGGTGTTTTCTTTATGGGAATGTACGAGCTACAAGTGCTTAACTCTTATGAAAACCGAACTTATTCAAACGGACAAGCAGGTGCGATGTACAAGCAGCATCCGCCATTAGTGAACGCATCTCGTCCGCCGGGAGAATGGCAAATGTATGATGTTGTCTTTAATGCTCCTCAGTTTAATAGAGATGGTAGTGTGAAAACGCCAGCTTCTATTACGGTATTTCACAATGGAGTATTAGTACAAAACCATACGGTTTTGGAAGGCCCAACCCTATATATTGGTAAATCCAGTTATGTGAAACATGCCGATAAATTACCGATTGTACTTCAGGACCACGGAAATAAAGTAAGATTCCGCAATATTTGGTTGCGCGAGCTATAATATACCTATCGATTCAGCTGCTTTAGAATCCGTTTTCCTCTCGATTTAAAAGCAGCTGAATTATGCGCCATCTGATCTTCAATCACTGCTTTAAGTTCTGTTTTTAGTTCGGGAATATCTTTAGCAATATGGTAAGCGATAGTCATCGAATGTGCCTGAATGGCTGCCATAGACTGTGGATTCAGCAATTTCTCCATAGCATAATCGAACAAGATACCTTGTAAGTCTTCCGGAATAGGATTACGGGCGATGACTTTGAGTATGGCTCGATGCACCGCATTGTGATAATTTTGCGAAAGCATGCGTACCATTTCTTCTAAATGAGGTTGAGCAAATTCGGGATGAATTTCTGTGTATTTATCCATTACCCAAGCGGCATATCGTGGCATGGGCGGTTCTCCTTGCGTAATGCAAGCCCAGAGTTCGTCGAAGCGTGCCTGAGAAGGTCCCATCCACTGGGCCAGAGCTACCGCTTCTTCTTTGGAAGGACGCTGTGCAACGGTGTCGGCTATAGATTGAAAG
>JALEHC010000139.1 GCA_022763215.1 Saprospiraceae bacterium | reverse complement strand
AAGAGTAAGATGATTTTGCAGGTGCATGATGAATTGGTTTTTGATGCGCACAAAGATGAATTGGAAACCATCAAGCCGATTATCGAAGAAAAAATGAAAAATGCGATTCCTAATCTGAAAGTACCGATACTGGTAGAAATGGGAACTGGCCAAAACTGGCTGGAAGCGCATTAAAAAGAAGGAGCAGTGGTGATCACCACTGCTTTTTTTCTTAAAAAACGGTCGGTTCTGCTTCGGAAATAATCATTGGAATTTCCATACGTATGCTTTTCTGTTGGGCTTTCGCCAAATCCTCAAAGCCCTTGCCAAAAGTTTGCGTAGCATGTTCTTCCCACAATTCATTATACGCTTCCTTCAGTTCATTGTATACTTCGAGGTACGTCTGGTAGGAAGTAGAGCGATCATTTTGTAATGAAATTACCCGTTTGTTGGGCTTCGTTGCCCCTTTGCTGGGGTCTTGATTCATGATAAATGCCTTGGTCGTTTCACGCAATTGTCGAAGTGGAATAATATCGCCTTCGGCCAGCAATTGATCATTCGCATTGATTTTTACCGTGAATACATTAAGCTCATTCACAGGAGGTGGTACCGCCGACTCATCCCACGGAGGTAGTTTTACGAGTATACCAGCATCGCTGAGAATAGTGGTGGTTACCAGAAAAAAGATGAGTAGTAAAAAGGCAATGTCTGCCATGCTTCCCGCATTAACGGTAGCCTCCAATCGACGTCTTTTTGTGTTTTGCATATCTCAAAAGTTTGTTGACAGTTTGGAGGTAGTTTCGACAACACTAAAGAGATTCTATCCTAATAGATGGGCAGGTGGCTTGTATTTGGTGTATCTTAAAAGAAAAAAGATGAGACTTCTGTTTTTTCTTCTGTTTTTCCTTTTTGTGCATTGGGCTTTTGCTCAAAATGCCGAGCTGGAAACAGGTTTTTTTGAAGATGATCGGGATGGTTCTGAATATCGATGGATAAAGATGAAGGATGGAAAAATATGGATGGCCGAGAACCTACAATTCAAAATGGATAGTTCATTTTGTTATCTCAACCAAGACAGTTTTTGTCAGAAATATGGCCGTCTTTATACTTGGGAAGCAGCAATATTGGCCTGCCCCAAAGGATGGCATCTACCAAGTGATCAAGAATGGTGGGATATGTTGGAACCTCTCGGTAAAGCATCTAATACATGGGGCGGTCAAGAGAAAACTGGGAGTGCAGATTCTGGCAAGGAAGCCTTTGAAAAACTGGATCAATCTCTTTTTTTGCCCAGTTTGGGAGGCGGAATGAGGCGTAATAAACTTATTCGAATGATTGGTATAGACTTTATAAACGAGCAGTTTGTTTATTTTTGGACGGCAGATACAGCCGGCTCTGATGACCAGAAAGCATGGCAATATGGCGTTCATCCTGAATATAAAACAGTATACAGAACGATGGGGTGGAAAGTTTTTGCATTATCATGTCGTTGTATAAAGAATGAAAATTAACGATAGCTATGAATAATTGGCAAAACCGATGGAAAGCACTCTGGAACCCCGATATGTATCATGGTTGGGGTAAAACGAATAACTACTTTGAAGGCTGGTATATCAAAATCGTAGATCCGACAGAACAATTTGTCTTTGCCATTATTCCGGGTATTTCAAAAGGAAAGGACGGAGATGAGCACGCCTTTATACAGGTATTGGATGGCGTACAAGGAAAAGCAAGCTATCATCGTTTTGAGGCGGCTGATTTTCAGCCGTCCGCTGATACATTTGCCGTAAGGCTAGGCAATAATTTTTTCTTAGCCGAGAATATAGAACTGGATTTACCAGAGCTAAAGGGGCATTTGCGTTTCCAAAACCTTTATCGTTGGCCCAAAATGCTGGGTGCTCCAGGGATTATGGGCTGGTATTCGTTTATGCCGTTTATGGAGTGTTATCATGGTGTTGTGAGTGTGCACCATCAGATAGAAGGGCAGCTAAAAGTAAACGGGCAACTTCAAACCTTTGACGGTGGCCTAGGTTATATGGAAAAAGACTGGGGACGCTCGTTTCCAAGCTCTTGGATTTGGTTGCAAACCAATCATTTTCAGACTGCTCAGCGCGTATCATGCATGGCCTCGGTAGCTCGTATTCCTTGGCTGGGCAATCATTTTATTGGCTGTATTGTCGGTTTTTTGCTGGGCGATAAGTTGTATCGTTTTGCAACATACACTGGTGCCAAAATGAAAGCAGAGTTGTTTGATGATCGGGTAGAGTTAGGGTTTAAAGATGCTAAAAACACCTTAGAGATTCGCGCCTTCAAGGCTCCCGGTGGCAGTTTACTGTCTCCCCTTTCGGGAAATATGACCGGAAAGGTCAACGAAAGTATGCAGGCGAGGGTAGAAGTTCGTTTGTTTGCAGGCGAGCAGTTGTTGTTTGAAGGTACAGGCCGCAATGCTGGCTTAGAAGTGGCCGGACCGGTAGAAGAATTGCTGACGAATAGATGGCGGAGATAGCAACGGGAGGTCTAAAAAAGCTAGGAATTAGTAGAATTGAGGAAAAGCAAATGAGCAATTTAGACGTTATTACTGTTAAATATAGGCGTAGAAATTGTTAAGTAAGTTTTTGAAACCAAGGTATTTGAGCAATTTTCGCTAAATTGAAGGAGTAATTTGATAGATATGAAGAATCCATTCGAAAAATATATTAAAAAGTTTTCTGAAGTCAAGTTGTGGGACAATATGGCCATGTATGCCAAAAAAGCGGGTATCAAGGCGGTCTACACCGTCTTGTTGTTGTATTATGCCTATGCACGTAAAGAGACCCCCTCTTGGGCAAAACGTATAGTACTGGGTACTTTGGGGTATTTGGTCTCGCCTATTGACTTGATTCCGGATTTATCGCCCCTCATTGGCTATACGGATGATATTGGGGTCCTTAGTTTTGGATTGATCACGATAGCCGCTTTCGTTAATGAAGAAGTAAAAAACAAAGCAAAAGGCCGACTTACAAAATGGTTTGGAGATTATGATCCAAAAGAGTTGGCAGAAGTAGATGATCAATTATAGAATGATTTCACGTTACATGTTTCATAAAATAGCCCTTCGTGTCTCCCGCGAGGGGCTTCCTATTTTATGAAAAAGGATATTGGTTAAAGCTTGGATTTTCCAAATAGGATCGATTATTGACGATGCTTTAACAGAATTAATTAGAAGTCTTGCATTGATTTTCGGAAATTTGCGTATTCTTAAGCAAGTAAATGTTAAGTGACGGATCAAAATTCACTTATCCATAATTCCGTCTAACTACTTATCATAATATTGAGCAACATGCGTTACTTACCCATAAATCCGGAGCTATTCATGCTAAACAGAAAGCGTTTTACACGTAAAATGCTTCCGGACTCTATCGCTATTTTTTATTCCAATGATTTGATGCCTCGAAATGGAGATACGTTCCACCCATTTCGTCAAAACTCTGATTTGTTTTATCTGAGTGGCTTAGATCAGGAAGAGACCGTTATTGTCTTGTTTCCGGATTGTGTAAAAGAAGGTTTTCAGGAGGTGGCTTTCATCAAACGCACCGATGAGTACATCAAAATCTGGGAAGGTGAAAAACTGACTAAGGAAAAAGTAACCGAAATCTCGGGGATCAAAAAAGTATACTGGCTTGATCAAATGGAAAATATCCTGAATGAAATGATCTTGCTGGCAAAACGCATTTACGTCAATCCGAACGAGAATGACCGCTTGCACTCAGACGTAGAAGGCCGCAATAAAAGAGAAGCGAAAGTATTACAACAAAGATATCCATTCCATAAATATCACAGGTCGCAACCATTGTTGAAAAAGTTGGCAATGATAAAGTCCGCCTATGAGTTGGAGTTGATTCAGCAATCTGTCGATATCACTGGAAAAGCATTCAAGCGAGTACTTGAGTTTGTGCGCCCAGGAGTCATGGAATTTGAGGTAGAAGCAGAGATTACGCACGAATTTATCCGCAACCGTGCCAGTGGTCATGCTTACGAACCCATTGTTGCGAGTGGTGCAAATAGCTGCATTTTACATTATAATAAGAACAACCAGCAGTGCCAGGAAGGAGACTTGTTGTTGATGGATTTTGGTGCAGAGTACGCTAACTATGCAGCTGATCTGAGCCGGACAATACCCGTTAGTGGCCAATTTGCCGAAAGGCAAAAAAAGGTGTACAATGCAGTGCTTAAGGTAATGAAGGATGCAAAGGAAATGCTGGTTCCGGGCACTATGTTGGAAGATTACCACCGCGAAGTCGGAAAAATGATGACTAGTGCTTTGTTAGATCTCAAGTTATTGAGTTCGACGGATGTTAAAAATGAAAATGACGCTTATCCAGCCTATAAAAAATATTTCATGCATGGTACTTCTCATCATTTGGGGCTAGATGTGCATGATTTGGCCAACCGGTATGATCCGATTCAGGCGGGGATGGTATTTACTTGCGAACCAGCTATTTATATTCCGGCAGAAAATATTGGTATCCGTTTGGAAAATGATATCCTGGTAACGGATGCCGGGCCAATTGATATGATGCAGCATATTCCAATCGAAGCAGAAGAAATTGAAGAAATGATGAATGCTACGGTCTTGAACGGCTAGTTTTGCTTTTCAGCAAATGCGAAAAATAATTTTGGAGAAGCATCGTTTTTAAAATACACTCCTCGCTATTTTTCAAAACCAAGTTTTTTCAACCTTTCAATTTCAGTTACCTTTCCTATTGATGGAACAAGGCAGTATTTTGCTGTCGCAAAAACAAAGTGATATGTTGGTGAAAACATATGCCAGTGCTGTGCATGGAGTAGATGCACGTACGATAACCGTAGAAGTGAATACCGGAGGAAATGTCACCATTGGTAACCAGTTTTATCATTTGGTCGGATTGCCAGATAGTGCGGTGCGAGAGGGGTTTCAGCGCATGGAAGCCGCATTGAAGAATGTCGGTTACAAAATGCTGCGCGTAAAAACGGTTGTCAATCTTGCTCCTGCTGATATTCGAAAAGAAGGCTCCGCATACGATCTGCCGATTGCTATTGGTTACCTAATTGCGAGTGGACAACTGATAACTGAAGATGCCGATAAATATTTGATGATGGGCGAGCTTTCGCTAGATGGCACCCTACGACCCATCAAGGGGGCACTACCCATTGCGATTCAAGCGCGAAAAGAAGAGTTTAAGGGAATTATTTTGCCAAAGCAAAATGCCCGCGAAGCGGCCATTGTAAATGATCTGAAAGTATATGGAGTAGAAAACCTAAAAGAAGCCGCTGAGTTTTTGAGTGGTGAGCTAAAGCTAGAACCTAAGTTAGTATTTACGCGGGATGAATTTTTTGAAAATCAAAGAATTCATGATGTCGATTTTTCGGATGTGAAAGGGCAGGAAAATATCAAAAGAGCACTTGAAATTGCCGCCGCAGGCGGCCATAATGCCATTCTGATTGGGCCGCCAGGAGCCGGAAAAACAATGCTAGCCAGACGATTACCGACTATTTTGCCGCCTCTTGATTTGCGAGAAGCATTAGAAACTACTAAAATTCACTCTGTGGCCGGTGCATTGCCACCTGAATCTTCACTGATTGCACAACGACCTTTTCGGTCTCCGCATCATACCATTAGTGATGTCGCATTGGTTGGTGGTGGGCAAAATCCTATGCCGGGCGAAATTTCTATGGCGCATAATGGCGTTTTATTTTTAGATGAATTGCCGGAGTTTAAGCGATCTGTACTGGAAGTATTGCGGCAACCGATGGAAGAAAGGAGAGTAACAATTTCAAGAGCACGGTTTACAGTTGATTATCCGGCGAGTTTTATGTTGGTCGCGTCTATGAATCCTTGCCCTTGTGGTTATTATAACCATCCAGAAAAAGAATGCTTATGCGGACCTGGTATTGTGAAGCGGTATCTTGATAAAATTTCAGGGCCTTTGCTGGACCGAATTGACTTACATGTAGAAGTGACGCCGGTATCCTTTGATGAATTGGCGAATTATGAGCGGCCAGAATTGAGTAGCGAGGAAATCGCAGAAAGAGTCGTACGGGCAAGGCAAATACAGCGCGAGCGCTTCAAAGAACACAAAAATATTTATTGTAACGCTCAGATGCCAAGCCGAATGGTGCGAGAACTTTGTCAAATCAATAAACCCGGGCAGATACTCGTCAAAAAAGCAATGGAAAAATTACAGCTTTCTGCTCGTGCATATGATCGAATTTTAAAGGTTGCAAGGACTGGAGCAGATTTATCAGGCTCAGGAGAGATAAAAATTGAGCATTTAGCGGAAGCGATACATTTTAGAAGTTTGGATCGTGAAACCTGGGCCGGTTAAATAGGAGTAACTTATATATGTAGAATACATTTGATATAAAAAATTATGCAATTTTTATGTATCAGATTGAAACTAAAGGAAAAAGTAGCCGTTAAACTCTTT
>JALEHC010000138.1 GCA_022763215.1 Saprospiraceae bacterium | reverse complement strand
GCAGTAAGTACTAGCATGGAGATAGCATGATACTTCCATACGTTACCATTCGCCTTATCTGATGGAACAGATTTTCGTCGGTATTTCCACAAAAAAAATAAATAACAAAATGGTAAAATCAGGAAAATGCTTTGAAATGATGTGTAGTATAATGCATAACCTCCTATTACTCCAAGTGTTCCAAGCAAGAGTTTGATATAGTACTCTTGATGACTTTCTACTTCTCTTCTCTTAAATGGTAGTAATAATAACCACCCTAAGTACTCTGTAATTTAATTAAGTTTAAATTTTTGATTTTGTATATTCACTTGAGCATAGCGTCTATTTAGCTTTTGGCGAGCCGTTTCGCGGCTAAATTCCCAAACTATTTTGACGCCTTTCTCGGAACGTTCTTTGAAATAAGCAATTACCTCATTTGACAGTTCGCCTATGGAGGCAATACGTCGGTTTAGACACTGTCTGGATAAAGCGGAAAATTCGATTTCAATCATATTGAGCCAAGAAGCACTTTTGGGCGTATAAACGAAATTGAATCTATCCATCAATCGAGCGGCCTGCTTGGCATCAAAAGTCTCATAAAAGGCACTGAAATTATGAGTATTCAAATTATCCAAAACAACTGTGATTACTTCTGCCTGCGGATAAAGTTCGGCTAGTTTTTGCATGTATAGCGCAAACTCTTTTTTACGTCTTTTCCTGCGAACATTAACGTAACGTTTGCCTGTTAAAGGCTCGACCATCGCCAATACGCAACAAGAACCATGTTTGGTATAAGCATAGTGTTCTTTCGCCACCTGCCTGGACTTCATGGCCAGACCTTCGACGCTATCTCCAATCAAAAAACAAGGACGTTCGTCATAGCACACAATAGGTTTTAACGGATCGTAAGGCAATAAATACAAACGCAGAATGATCTCCATTTTGGCAATAAAACTTGCCGTTAATGCTCTGATGCACCATTGCTTTTTTCGGTGAGGCTGAAGTTCATTTTTTTTAGTATTTCACCAACTTTGTTATGAGAAATACTTTCAAAAATCTCTAACTCAACCAGACGATCTGCCAACAAACGCAACGACCAACGGGCATATCCCTCAGGTGGTTTTGTACATGCTAAGGCAGTTACCTTCGCTCGATCTTCTCCACTTATACCGATTGGACGTCCAGGACGTGGTTTGTCATAAAGCATGGATAAATCTTCCGAGTGGAAACGTTTTGCCCATTTACCCAGACTAACATGATGTACGTCCAAATGCCCTTTAATCGCTTGGAATGTCATCCCTTTGTCCATCATTTGAAGGGCCATCACCCGTTTTTGTACACGGACAGATAGTTGACCTTTTGATAATAACGTTTTAAGCTCCTCCTTTTGGGCTTCTGTCAATTTGATATGTTGCTTTTTCATACGCATTCTCTTTTGAATGCAATAAACAAAATTTAAATGCATTTAGATTACAGAGTACTAAGTAATAGATGATGAAAAAATGGATAAGCAAATCTGACCAAATAATAAATACTTCAGTCATGTTTCCTGATTGAATAATAGACTTTTGAATATTTCTACCTTGTCAGGCAAAAAATACCAGATTATTGCCAGATATCCAGCAACTATTACAAAAAGACTTGGTATAATACTCCAATTTGTGAATGCATCAATTAAATAAGCTAATAGAAACGTGAGCAGAAAGGGAAGGAAGATTTCTCGAAAGAGTTGGATGAATGAGTAATTCAATTTTTCTCTCAAAAAGTAGCCATAAAATAAAAGCATCAAAATGGTCCAAGCACTAAGGAAACTATTCAATATTATATTCATCGATTGGTGCCGTATACTAAAGAGTAAAAGACTCGTAAAAAGAATGAATAGCAAATTCGCATTTTGCCATACTTTTATCCGGTCGATGGAAGCATAAAAAACATCAATTGGAGCCAATAATGCATGAATAATAGCCCAAAGTGCAAAAAATGATAGCAAACTTGCTTGTGTTTGCCATTCAAGCCCAAAGAACTCCATGAAATAATAAGCATTAAAATATAAGGTCGCAACAATTGGGGCTACTAAAATTGCAATGGTAGATAAGCCGGAAAAGTATATTGACCTTAATGCTGATGGGTTATTCGAATTAGCACAAAGCAGCGGGAAAATAACTTTTTCGATGCTGCTGGAAATGATATTGATTATTCTAAATAAAATTCGTTTAAGTACTTCGTATATACCAAGTATATCCTCCCCAAGGAGTTTTCCTAATACCAAAATATCCAAACTTCCAGCCAAATTAGAAATCAACCTTTCACCCCAATAAACTTTACTTTTTGCGATAATTTTCTTGGTAAAGATCCAATTAAATTTTGGGCGAAAGCCCGGAATGAAAGTGTTGGAAACCCCATAATACAGCACTGTAACTGCATATTGAGTAGCCCAACCAGCAACGAGCGAAAGCGCACCCCATTTTCCAATAGCAAGCCATAAACTAACCACAAAGCTCATAACGGTCCCTACGAATTCACCAATAGCTAATGGCTTAAATGCATAATTCCTCTGCATCAGCGCCTTAAGCGGCATCCCTATTGATTGAATCAACAAAACTAAAGCATGGCAGCATATAATAAACTGAAGACCGCGAAATTTGTAAAACCATTCAAATAAAAAACTAAGAAAAATACAGATTGTAAATAATGAAAAACCAAAAATCAAATTGGTGCCCATACTCTTAAACCAGTAATCTTCGGTTAGCTTTTTTTGTTGTATCAAAAAAATATTAACTCCCGACTCTTGCAAAAGCATGGCTATTCCGATCAAAACACTACTTATTGCAGTCAGACTAAAGTCTTCTGGCAGCAAAAATCGCGTCAGTAAAATTATTTTCAATAAATTCAGACCAGCAGAGCCTATGCTTGCTAAAAAAGTCCACCTCAGGCCCGATAGAAATATACTTTTTATAGCTTAAAATTGATGTTGAATAATACGAATAGCTTCAAAGATAAATATATTCAGTTTGCTAACCAGGCCATTGGGAAGCAATATTTACCGCTCCAAATTCAACCTGCATGGCTCAATTTGGTATGTGGAAATGATCAATGGGATGTTTGTTTGTCTTTCGACAAAGAAGGCACTATAGTAGGAGTGATGCCCTATTTTTTTCAAAAAAAATGGGGGTTGATGTTAATCAAAATGCCTCCTTTTACAGATTATTTAGGGCCTTGTTTTTTTTTCAAAGATGATGCTACTATGAAAAAAACAAGACGCTATAGTCTACAAAAACAAGTGCTCACCGATTTGATTGCCCAACTTCCTTCATCAACCTATTTTTTTTATCAATGCCAAGTTGGATTGAATGATTGGTTACCTTTCAAATGGGCAGGTTATCAACAAACTACCTATTATACCTATGAAATTGATTTATTTCAGCCAAAGGAAGATATCTGGAGTCAGCTTAGACGAAATACAAAGCGAAATATTAAAGCGGCAGAACAAAACCTAATGATTGAACCCAGTGAGGAGGTTAATGAGCTGTTTCAATTGTGTGCCGATACGGCCAGAAAACAGAAACGAGCGTTAGGTTTTACCAAATCTGAATTAGAGAAACTGCATCAATGGTTGATGCTGGAGAAAAGAGGTATACTTTTGCATGCAGTTGATTCAAAGCAATCGGTTCAAGCCGCATTGTTATTAGCATGGGACAATCAAAAAGCTTATACCTTGCTAAGTGCATCCGGTACAAATGTTCTCGCACCGAGTTTATTGAACTGGTATTTGCTTGATTATTTACCAAACGAACTTCGTTATCTTGATTTTTGTGGCAGCATTATTCCCGATGTGGAACACGCAACTATTGGAATGGGAGCGACGCGGAAACCTTATTATAAAATATTTCGGTCCAGCAATTTGTTCTGGCATATTCTGGCTCGACTGGCTAAAACAGAGTACGCATGATCCCAAAGGATCGATCTAATTTAGCAAAAAAGTGGTTGCGAAAAAGTATTCTCTGTAATGATGGACAGGGTTCGTCTGGGTTCTTCGATTTAAGAAATGGTTGGAGTGCTGCATACCCTGAAACGACAGGATATTTAATTGAAACTTTGCTCGATTGGGAGATGGAGAAGGAGGCCATTTCCTGTGCTTATTGGTTGCTTGGCCTTCAGCGTAAAGATGGCAGTTTTCCTGGCGGAATAGGATCCGATCTTGCCCGTCCTTCTATCGTTTTTGATACAGCGATGATATTATTCGGGCTATTAGCTGCCTTTCGGCAAACTAAAGAAGAACGTTTTGCGAAAGCAGCCGAAAAAGCATGTCAGTGGTTAATGAATTGTGAGAAAAATGGATACTTTAAGCAATTCACTTACGTGAAAAATTATAGCCCAGCCTATCACCTCAGAGTTGTGTGGGCAATGTTAGCTACAAATAGCTATTTACAAAATTGGCAAATAGAAAATAAGGCCCAAACGCTATTCCATTCTTATGCTTCATTGTTGCAGCCTAATGGCACTTTTAGAGATTGGGGCTTTCGCCCAAATGCACAAGCATTGACGCACACCATAATGTACACCTATAGAGGCTATTTGGAATCGGGCCTACTTCTTCAAAATCCAGACACACTAGAACGTGTCGAGCAGATGATAAATAGGTTTCAGAAAGCGGCTTCGAGTTTTAAACAAATACCTGCTAAGTTTGATGAGAATTGGGAGGGCGATACTTCTTTTCGCTGTTTGGTAGGGGAGGCACAATACTGCTGCCTATTATTTAGGCTTTTTCAGCTTACGCAAAATGACACGTATTTAGCGCAAGCCTGCAATCAACTTTATGCCTTACGGCAAATGATTTGTCGGTGGCCTATTCCTGGCATGCATGGAGGTCTTCCTGGTTCATGGCCCTTGCACGGCAACTATCAACGATTTCGCTTCATCAATTGGGGGATAAAGTTTTACTTGGATGCAGAGCAGTTGTTTCGTCAGGATTTAACGTAATATCACCAGTTTGCCTACGTTATTCTTGAAAAAAGTATCCGTTCCATTTTCATATTTTTCATAAGCTTGTCCATTTTCATCTCTCACGACTACCCGGTAAAGGTATACTCCATTGGCTAATCGATCACCATATTCATCTGTTCCGTCCCAGGCATATTCAGTTCGATGCGTTCCAATTTTTAAAGGACCAAGGTCTGCTTCTGTCAGTTCTCGAACCACTCTACCCGAAACAGTCATTATTTGGATAACAAAATCTTGAGGAGGTTGACTACCCGTAAGGGTATAGACAAACTGAGTAGAAGTTGAAAAAGGATTTGGGTAATTCAATACGTTGGAGATAGAATTATTTTGAATAACCTCAAATGTTACTTTATAATCAAACTGGCCAGACTGATTACCACTAACATCTTGTGCCTGAACAATTAACTCATAAAGGCCATCTTCAACAAATTTGGGAGCGTAGGATAACTTCGCTTGATTTTGGCCATTTGCACTGGCCGGTTCATATGATAATGCAGGATGATTATAGGAAACTGGCACAGCATCAAGCGTAGATGGTGTTTTAATGAATACCCGAATATGGCTGGTGTCGGACATACTCAAATATGGGTTTTCATCTTTTAATGAGATATTTATAAGAGGCTGAGGAGAGACAATATCGCCGTTCATAATATAACTTCCATCAAAAGTGACGTCAAGTACAGGGTTTCTTTGGTCTTCTTGTACCAGAAAAGGAATAATCCCAACATTATTAAAAGCAAACTTTTCTTGTTTCTGGTCTGGGTTAATGTTAATGACTAAGTCATAATTTCCTGATAAATTTTTGGAGTTAAATTGAAAACTGCTCTTTACTGTGTCTAGCGGCGTAATGGTCGTAATATTTTGAATAGAAGACTGCAGAAGAGTTGCTCCGTTCACTATATCGTATTTTACTTGTAAACTATCAAATGGGTAATCGCTCAGATTTTCAATTGCAATTTCCATAAACAAATCTTGCCCTTGTTGTAAGGTATCTTTTTGGAAAGAATAATGAAGCGCCGGGTTTAGGGTGACTTCTGGAATTCCCTCATAGGTAACACGCCAATAATTTAGTTGCGGTGCTGTTCGATTCACTTCGTCAGCAGATGATAATTCCAATTCAAGGAAGGGGAATTCTGTGGCATTAATCCAGCTAATATTGGTATCTGCAACCTCTAGGTTAGAAATTAGAAGACTACGGGTACTGTCTGACCGAATACCATATACATTTAACTGCGTCATTTCGTCAGGAGCTACAGCTTCCATCTCCCAATTTAACAGATCCCATCTTTTTGCAGGACCAATTCTGGAAGAGGTTTCTATTCCGTTATCCCATAATCCTGCTATATCAAGGCTATGATTGAGTTCCTGATTGGGCTCTATGACTTCCTCATAGGGTGTAAAACTAGGGTCGTCTTTTTTATAGAAAAATGCCCAAGGCTTAGCCCCTTCTTGAGCTGTCGATCGAATTAAGGTCGCTCCTTGTTCTTCAAATATCTGGAATAAGTTGGTACCTAAGCTAACAGAATCTTCTGCCCATTCTTGAGGCTCATAGTCTGTTTCTGTATGTTGAATGGAATAAACCAATACATAATGACCCGAAGGAATGGTATCCTTTAGAAAATTGATTGCTCTTGATCGCCAATCTTCATCTCTAGTTCGGTACGTAAATGCACCCCAGTCTACAGCCCATGATGATTTTAAATGACTTCCATAATCACCTGGTGGTTGATTTTTCCAATAATCAATCGATACCGGGTCTAATACAGAAATAGAGATTCCTCCCTTCACAGGATTATCCCAAGGGATGTAGAGAAAAGGGCTATTTCCAAAAGCATGTTCAGGCCAAGTATTTGGATATACTCCGTTTCGTACTCTAATACTTTTGACGTCATCAAGATATTTTTTGCTATAGGTATCTTCATCAAGTTCAATATCTTCAAAACGGTTGTCTCTAAACTGAAAAAAGTCAGATTGATTCCAGCCTTTTTCACTTTCTGGAAGATATATAAATGAACTTTCAGCCCATCTGTAACCTGTTTCGGCTGTGCTGTCAATACTTACTCTCCAATAATAATCTTGACCTGCTACCAATGGGTAAGGAACCTTCCAACTAATGACTCCACCAATCTGAATAATCTCATCCCTCACTTTATAAAGGCTATTAAATTTGGCGGTAGTGTCCAGCTCAATAATATACTTTTCTTCTGGTGCAAATATATTAGCAGTAGATGCCTTTAGAAATAATTCTGATGAATTAACAATTGCATATTTTTCTGGATAGACCGTATTAACAGAATTACTAAATATGAATACTGAAATACCTTTACCTCCGGTTGCATTTATCAATTCATTATTTTGTTCTGCATAAGGTGTAGGCCCTTCCTGAATTTGATTATTGGGATCTATTTCAATGAAATACTTATTAAAACCAATACTTCGTTCTCCAAATAATGGAATAAATGTACTTACTTGTTCCTTATATTTTGGTGCTTCTATTTGCAGCGTTTTTAGCACATATTCAGAACCATCGGGAAATCGATGTGAGATTTGAATTGACAAACTATCTACATTGGCCTTACCATAATTAGCAACTACAAAATTTATTTGGAAGCTATCTAGCTGAATGTCAATGCTCTTTGGGGAAAAACTTATAGACTCTTGAATGATCGCTAAATCAGGCTCCTGGAAGTAATTGATCTTAATGGCAGGGTCTCCATCTAGGGTGAATTGTTGGTTTAAGGTTCGATTGGGTATTCCTGGTAAATTAGTAGTGTTTTGAAAACAAGTTCTCAGAACTTCTCCTATACCTTGGCCATATTGGGCTGTTCCAAGTTGTCTGTAAAATTCTTTATGGAAATTTGATAATGGACCAATATATCCAAATCCTGTTGTTGCTACAAAACCTATTGATGCTTTGTCTTCTTGGAATACAAAACGTTCTCCAATACTTTTTGTGCCAGAATGAATTTGACCGCTTAAACAGCCGAGTGAAAACACAATGGGATATTTGTTTTCATTGGAATAGGTAGATGGATCATCAATGCTTACATCAAAGGTACCAGTTCCTGCGTGCCCGAAAAAGGTAATAATACTTGCACCAGAGTTAATTTTTTCAGTCAATAAAGAGGATACTGATTGCTGTATCGGATCAGAACTAGTCTTCGTAAATGTAAATACATTACCTCCAAAATCATT
>JALEHC010000137.1 GCA_022763215.1 Saprospiraceae bacterium | reverse complement strand
GGCAGTAATTATCCGAGGTTTCGATGTTTTGTGTTTTTTGAGCCAGAAAATCATGGATGCGCTGAAATAAGTCCATATTGATTGGTTTTATTCTGCCAGTACTTCGGCAATCTTATAATCGAGTTTGAGTAAGCCCTTATTAGGGTCTGACCCAAATATCGTATAAACCAATCGACCATTTTTGTCCGCCAGCCACCAGTGTGGTGTACCTCCAGCCTTAAATTTGTGAAAAGTACTATTCAAATCGGCATCCTGAAACAATGGAAAGCGCATGTAGAACTCTTTTTCGGCTTCTTGAAGTTCTTCAGGTGTGTACAATGCACCCTTAAAATTGGAATGAATTCCCAATACTTGTATATGTTCACCTTGTTCATATACCACCCGATTGGCATAAGGAATAGCACGACCTTTACATCCGGCACAACCAAGGTTAAACAATAAAATAAGCAGCGGTTTGCCTGCAAAATCTTCGATTTGTGGCACTTGTTCGCCATGAATGGCTTCAAGTTGCCAGGCAGGAAAAGTTTCATTTAGTGGTAAATCCATTATTGTACCGTATCCTGAAGTTCTTTTAATCGGGTTTCAATGTCCAAGTACTGATCTTCCAGTTTTTGAATTTGTTGCTCTTCTTTTTCGAGCATAGCATCAAAGTCTTTGAAATTGCCGTCGATTTTTTCTTTCAGATTTTCGATATAGGCTTTTAGTCGTTCATCAATTTGTTGTTGTAATTGCGTTTTGCCTTTACTGATCTCTTTCTTAAAGCCTTCTACAATTTTACGGCGCTTTGCGCTGGTAGAAATACCTGCGAATAAGATTCCGATGGTTGTCAAAACTCCCATGGTGACATCAAACACGCTATTCTGGACGACCATTGCTAAGATAATGCTGATCCCGGCAATCCCACTTCCCGTAGCCAGATTTGGCGAAAGCCCCTTCTTGTCCGGAAATAAGTCCTCGTCTGTAAAGTTGTCTGACTTGTTCATGAACTCAGAAAAGGTTTCCTGCAAATCTTTAAGAATCGCATTGCGTTTGTCGGATATCCGGGTAAAAATATCATGGTCGTTGCTCAGTATGGTTTTGCTGTTTCTGATTTTCAGGTCAATCAGCTTGGCCATTTGCTGAATGCTTTCTGCCAAATCAACCACGCCATTATCCAAGCGACTTTTTAGTTCGGTATTGAGTTCGGTTTCGAGTTCTTGGGCCAAGGATTCTAGCCATTCTTTGATGGAAGTCTTTTTGCTGAAAATACCTGAAACGGTGCGTCGCAACAAACTGAAAAAAGAAAGCCCGTCTTTAAGTTCTTTCGCTTTTTGTTGGGTAATTCGGTCATAAGCATTGACGATATTTTCATTGAGCAAATCGACTTGCTTGAAGGATTGTTTTTCCTGTAATTCCAGTGTTTCCTTGATATCTTCCCGGAATGCCAAATCTGCTTTGTATTGTGCAGCGCGCAAATCTAGTCCTTTTCGAATCCGCTCCCCGATATTGAGGGAAGTACTTACATTATTCTGCAATTTAAGAACTGGCGCTTTACCTCCGGTGATATGTTCACTGATATAGTCTCTCACTTTCGTGAAACCACTTTCTTCCGCCTTTCCATCTTGTTCGAGCTTGGCAGATACCGCAAATACATGAGGCTCCGCTATACCTTTTTTGACGGCATGATCTTCCACCCCTTTTTTATTGACCTGCAAGTCTTCTTCAGAAAGCAAATCTTTTTGCTGAAGCACAAAAATGATTTTCTTCCGCCAGTCGGCATGGATATAATCAAAAAATTCCCAAGCAGATTGGCGATAAGGGTTCTTTGCTTCAAATACAAAAACAATTAAGTCAGATGCCGGAATAAAACTTTCTGTAATTTCCTGATGATGTTCGATAATGGTATTGGTACCTGGTGTATCCACAATGGCAATTTCCTTCAAAATTTCGACCGGATGCATGATCTTTTTCAAATATGGATTAATGGTCAGGACTTCTTCCTGCTCTCCATAAATGATTTGCTGAATCGTATCGGTCATAGGCTGAGGCGCAGCCTTGGTGATTTCTTTGCCGGTATCCAACAAGGCATTGATAAAACTACTTTTCCCGGCTTTTACTTCGCCCACGATAACAAACATAAACGGTTCATGGATACGGTTACGCAGATCACTAACCGTTTTGGCGAGTTCTGCATGACCAATCTGAATCGTCATTTCGTGTAAATCTTTGACAATTTCATCAATCTTGGCGCGGTACACTTGTATGTCCTGATTTATGAGGTTCGTTTCCACTATCCTGTTTTTAAATTACTGATTGTTCGAGTATGATAGAGGCCTGAGGGCCTGTGCAAAATAGCAAATCTAAAATACTCAGGTTTGGTAAAAAGCCATTTCTCTCAGAAAAAACCTGCGGATATGGCTGCGGTTCGAAATGAGCATCTTCCTTTTGACGGTGTTTTTTGGGAAAGATACCATTGCTAAAATCGGTATATGGCCCTGCTTGTCCTATTTGCCGAAAGGCAGAAGAGTAGGTCAGGCTTGCTGGGTATTCCAGAAATGATAAAATGGTTTCCAACAAGGCTTTATTCCACTCAAACAAATACTCAAATTGTTGCTGATAAAGAGGCTCAAAAGCATCGGCATAAAATTCATAAAATGGTGCATTGCCATAAGCTGATTGGATGCTGGCCCAATGCTGTTGCTGCCAAGGCTCGTGATACGCAATTCGGACTTCTTGTATGCCCTGTTGCTCGTTTTTTCCTTTTTGCAAAGGAATCGACAAGCGCAATAATCCATTCGAACCTGCAATATGGGCACGGTTGCGATAGCTTCCCTTAAGGTAGTTTTCGTGCTGCTCTATACAAACATTTTGATAGAGATAGAGTTTGCTAAAAAACTGAATATTAGGTAGATAATGCAATTCTATTAAGAGCGGCTGCTCAATCATTTAAGTCGCTTTTGCCGTAAAAATAAACAAAAAAAAGAGTGTCTGAACTGAAATTCAGACACTCCACTGTATGATAAAGATCAATATTTATTTCAATACACCTAGTTCTTTGCCCACTTTCGTGAAAGCGGCTACTGCTTTTTCAAGGTGTTCTTGCTCATGACCAGCTGAAAGCTGCACGCGGATACGTGCTTGCTCTTTAGGAACTACCGGATAGAAGAACCCAATCACATAAATGCCTTCATCCAATAGGCGGTTGGCAAATTCCTGCGATAATTTTGCATCGTACAACATGATGGGCACAATCGCATGTTCGCCCGGAATAATATCAAAACCAGCCGCTGTCATCGCCTTACGGAAGTATTGCGTATTACGCTCTAGTTTATCGCGCAAATGCGTACTTTCTGTCAAGATGTCTAACACCTTAATAGAAGCACCCACAATAGAAGGCGCCAAGGTATTAGAAAACAAATACGGACGTGAACGCTGACGCAAAATGTCGACAATTTCTTTGCGGGCAGCCGTAAATCCACCGGAAGCACCACCAAGTGCTTTTCCGAAAGTACCTGTGATAATATCCACGCGGCCCATTACATCACAATGCTCGGCTGTACCACGACCAGTTTTTCCGACAAAGCCGGTCGAGTGACAATCGTCTACCATGACCATGGCATCATATTTCTCAGCCAAATCACAGATTTTGTCCAATTGTGCAATCGTTCCATCCATCGAGAATACACCATCCGTAGCAATCAAACGACGGCGAGCACCTTGCGCTTCTTTCAACTTCTCTTCCAGGTCTGCCATATCATTCGTCTTATAACGATAACGAGCAGCTTTGCAAAGACGGATACCGTCGATGATGGAAGCATGATTGAGCGAATCAGAGATGATAGCATCTTCTTTCGTCAATAGCGGTTCAAACAAACCACCATTGGCATCAAAGGCAGCCGCGTAGAGAATTGCATCTTCGGTACCTACAAATTGGGCAATTTTTTCTTCCAACTCTTTGTGAATGTCCTGCGTTCCGCAAATAAAACGAACGGAAGACATACCAAATCCGTGCGAATCAATGGCTGCTTTGGCCGCTTCAATAACGGCAGGATGGGAAGAAAGGCCAAGATAATTATTGGCACAAAAATTAAGCACCTCCATTCCGGTTGTGGTCTTAATTTCGGCCGATTGAGGCGTAACAATGATGCGTTCTTCTTTATACAATCCCGATTCTTTGATATCTTCTATTTCAGCCTGAAGGGCTGGTTCAACTTTCGTAAACATATTGCAATTATTGTTTATTTAGTGAAATCTTTTTTCCTGTTTTCGCCGATTCTTTTGCTGCTTCAAGTATTTCCATGACGATCATGTTATTTTCCAAAGCCGATAAATCGGATGGTGCCACTTTTATTTGATTGCGAATAACAGCTGTGAAGTAAGCAAATGGATCATCAAAAGGGTTTTCTAATGCCGTCGCTTTTTTGTCAAACTTTCCTTGTTCTTCATCAAGCAGCACGGTCATCTGACTGCCATCATGATTAATGATGTAGCCGTGTTTTCCATACATTTCGATATCCTTTCTATTGTAAGGCCAATTCCAGGAAGCTTGGATAATGGCTTGTGCCTCAGGGTAAGTAAGAACAATGGTGGCTTCATCATCCACTTTGGGGTACTTATCTGGTTTTATTTGTTGCGTTACCGCAAATACTTCCAATGGGCGCTGGTTTTTGAGTAACCAATTGACTTGATTCGCCCCATAGCAACCAAAGTCAGTGATAGCTCCTCCGCCATTAAGTTTAGGGTCGGTAAGCCATTCCAGAAATTCTGGGTTGCAGCCAATCTCGATAGGGCCCGGATGGCCATCATGGACAACGATTTTGCGTAAAGCGCCAATATCGCCTTCTCGTATCATGGCTTTCGCCAAATGATTGGAAGCATACCAGGTTGTTTCGTAATTGGTAAGCAAATGAATTTGGTGCTTTTGAGCCAAGGCTTGCATTTGTTTGGCATGTGCCAAACTAACAGCCAAAGGCTTTTCTACCATGACATGAATGCCTTTTGGCGCACATTTTTCCACCACTTCCAAATGCCCGTAGATGGTATTGAACGCATAAACTGCTTCTGGTTGGGTAGCTTCCAGCATTTCGTCTATGTTGTCATAGACAATATCCATGCTATAGCCATGTTGCTTACTGTATTGCTGAGCTAAGTCGGTATTGCTTTCTGCAATTCCTACAATCTCAATATCGCCTCGGTCTTCTCTTCCGAGTATCCAGTGTACATGCGTATGTACCAAACCCACAATACCGACACGCATTGGTTTTTCTGGCAGTGCTGCTTGACTAGCTAATAAAAATGGCATCAATAAAAAGGGAATTAGGTATCGCATAATTTATTATTTGTAAGGCTACACGGCTGTCATGTACCTTTCTTTCAGGTGCTTGAGCATGTCGTTTGTCATCTTGGGCAAATCAAATTCTGCTTTCCAATTCCAGTCTTCTCCTGCTCGGCTATCATCGATACTAGACGGCCAAGACTGCGCAATTTCTTCCCGGAAGTCAGGTTCAAAAGTTACCTTGAAGTCATGTACATGTGCTCGAATCGACTGCGCAATTTCAATCGGGCTAAAACTCATACCCGACAGATTGTAACTGGTTCGGATGCTGATATCTTCAGAAGGAGCTTCCATCAATTGAATTGTAGCCCGAATGGCATCTGCCATATAAATCATCGGCAAGCGGGTGTCTTTATCAATGAAAGAAGTATAAGCTTCGCCTTTTGCAGCAGCATGATAAATCTCGACAGCATAATCTGTTGTTCCGCCACCCGGTAATGATTCGTGGCCGATAATGCCCGGATAACGAATTGAACGTACATCTACGCCATATTTTTTGTGGTAATATTGGCACCAATTTTCACCAGCTACCTTACTGATTCCGTAAACAGTCGTTGGAGTAAGTGGCGCATACTGTGGCGTGTTCTCCTTTTGTGCTTCTGGTCCGAAGACGGCAATGCTACTTGGAAAAAACAATTTTTGTTTTTTCTCTTTGGCCAGATCGAGTACATTAAACAAGCCATTCATATTGACATCCCATGCCCATTTCGGATTGAGTTCCCCTTTGGCGGAAAGTATTGCTGCCAAGTGATAAATCTGGGTAATCGTATGCTTTTTTACAACTTCGTGCAACTGAGCTTTGTCCAATACATCGAGGCGTTCGAATAGGGGGGCATCATGATCAGGAACTCGGATATCAGAAGGGATAATGTTGTCATAGCCATATTGGTCACGGAGTTGGTTGGTAAGAACAGAACCGATTTGACCATTGGCTCCAATAATCAGAATTTTCTCCTTTTTCATAAACGATTTGTTGGTTAGGGCGGAAGATCAAGCTTCCAGTTTGTGCAATCCTTGAATTTTATTCGGTTGACTGCAAATTACAAAGATTTGCAAAATATAGGCAAGCTAGTGCTAATTTCCAGCAATTAGCCGGTAAAAGATTTTTACTTACGAAACCTACATTTTTAAAAGGACTTTGTAACTTCATTTTAAAACTATGTAACCACTAAAACAACAGCCTTGTTTTGTCGAGTTGCATCTAAACTTCAACTGTGGCTATGAAATACGAATGGCGAAAAAAAGAAAAACAGTACTATTTGACGAACCTGTCCGCCGAATCGCGTGAAGGCAAACCCGAAAAAATTACCTTACCATCTTTTAAGTTCTTGACCATCAAGGGGCAGGGAAATCCAAATAGCGATGCATTTGTGAATTATGTCCAAGCGCTTTATGCAGCTTCTTACGCTATCCGCATGAGTCATAAAAAAGATATGGCACCTCCCGCTTATTATGAGTACACTGTGTACCCCTTGGAAGGTGTCTGGGATTTAACGGAAGAAGCACGAGCCAAGTATGACGGCACTTTCAATAAGGATGATTTAGTGTTTCAATTGATGATTCGTCAACCGGAGTTTGTAGACGCCGCTTTCGCGCAAAAAATGATCGATTGGACGATGGCCAAAAAGAAATTGCCACTGCTGGACCAACTAAAATTTGAAGAAATCGAGGAAGGCACTTGCGTGCAAATGCTACACTTGGGCAGTTATGATAACGAACCGGCTTCTTTTGCAAGAATGGAAGCATATACCCAAGAAAATGGCTGGACTCGTGCCTGTAAAACGCATCGAGAAATCTACTTGACCGATGCCCGGAAGACACCACCTGAAAAATTAAAAACCGTACTTCGGTTTAAAATCACGACTCAAAATCCGGAATCTGCTCAATAAAATCGTACGATCGAGCTTCATAATCCATCTTACAACAATAGGTATCAATACCATTGGATACCATGAGGTAAGGGACACGCAATTCGAGATTGTAAATCGAGATCTGCTTCATCACAGCTTCGTTAATCTTGATATTGGGTGCTTTGCATTCAACCAGCAACCACGGTTGCATTTCTTGATTGAAAACGAGAATATCTGTGCGTTTTAGCCGCTTATTGACTTTGAGCTGGCGCTCAATCTGAATGCGATTTTTGTTGAATTGTTTTTCCTCAATAAAATACTGTACAATCAATTGGCGAATGAGTTCTTCGGGTTGATAGACTAGCCATTTTTCCCGAATCGGATCGAGGATGTACCTTTTTTCTATCGTCTGAGTGGGGCCTTTTTCAAGTACGGCCTTGGCCTTCAAAAAAGGTTTAAAGCGTTGTAAATCAAGTGGAATATTATACATTCAAAAGAAATTGAGGTCTGTGGAGGAAACAATCATAACACCCTCCACAAACCCCAAAGATATTAATTCAAGATAAACTTGTGTGCTCTTACAAAGCTTCCGCTTCTGCTTACCAAAACGTACATACCTCTTGGCAGTTCTGCAACCGGAATGCTCACCGTACCGCTTACATTGCTTCTGCGTAGATTTGGAATCTGACGACCGCTCATAGACGCTACTTCAAATACCAAATCAAGGCTGTTGTTCAATACTGTGAACTCCAAATTACCTGCTCTTACTACCGGAGTAGTAATTACTGCTTCTTTTTCAAGCTCCGTTACAGACGTGCTCAAAGTAGTAGCCGTAACTTGGATATCATCGATCTGAATCAATGCACCTTGTACATCAGCATTAGAAACATACTTGAATGCGATATAGCCAGTACCTTCAAACGTAGACAAGTCGATGTTGCCAGAAGCAACATATTCGTAGTCACCGCTTGAGTAGGTTACCTGATCGCTGACATCAGTCCAAGTCGCAGTGTTAGGATCACTAGTGCCATCATAATCTGTAGATACCAATACTTCTACATTTGGCCCGTCAAAATTTCTTGCATTTTCAAAAGTCAAGACTTCATCATCGTAAAGGTCCATATCCAGTGCTGGAGAGATCAACCAGTCTTCATTGTCCTGAATACCACCATTAAAACCGTTCATTTGAGCAAAAAAACGATCGTCGAAATCTCTTGCTTGCCACATTTCACCATCACCGATAACACTTACCGCTGTGAATACACCGAGGGTACTGTCATCAAAATTTTCTTCCAATAAAACATTCTGTGCCTGAACGAATGTAGCTACAAAAAGAGCAATAACAAATAATGTTGATTGTAAAGTTTTGATCATAGATTTGTGGTTTTAATAATTTAATAAACCACTAAAATGCAACTTGAAATCCTAAACAATGATTAATCCTGCTTTAATTTTGGGTTAATTCTACGATTTCTTAGCGAATGATCAGTTTTTTGACTGCTAGTTTGGTCTCTGGTCGATTGGCTTGCGCAAAATGTAGTAAATAGGTCCCCTTTGCGGGAAATACGCTCCTCAGAAGCGTATGCTGACCAGCCTGCAACAATTGCTGATGTATTTTTTGTCCATTCGTCGCATAAATGCTAAGCTCCAATTTCAAAGCACTCTCAATATATAACTGAACATCGGCATCACTTGGATTTGGAAAAACTTGTATCCGGGTTTGAAGTCGATCGAGTTCTGTCTGATTCGTACTTTGCCAAGCGTCAAATTGGGCTTGTAGCGCATCAATCGGTTCTTCACCAAACGGAGTAAATGGAATATTCAGATCAAGAAACAAATTATCTTCTGCATCATCAGGGCGAGCTACACGTAAAAATGCAGACCGAGAAGAAACGCCTTCGTTTAGGCAACGGCTATCCGCACCCGCTACATTGGCACCTTGCATAGCGGCCATTAGCCTTTCGGCTAACGAACCTTCGGCTTCCAAAAAAGCAGCTTGCATGGAATCAAGTATCCATTCGTCCAACAAGATATTTCCCTGAATCGCATAATGATCACCCACTCGGTGACCTTTCTCATCCAGGCAGTTGCTGCCGGTAAAGGCTGCCGCACGCGGCTGACCGTTTTCATCAAAATCTACTGCGCCATACTGCCGCACGGTAGCATTAAACTGTACGTCATTCGCTTGCAAATAGGCCATTAATTCTTCTGGCGAAAGACCTTCTTCCATTTTTTGCCGCGCATTGGCCTGATTAGCGGTATTCCAGTAAGATTGTGTATGAATGGCTCCACGGCCAGGCAAAACGTCACTGATGATAATGGCAGCCAGGCCTTCTTGTTGCGTATCCAAGCAGGTAGCGCCGGCGCTACCAACTTCACCGGTTTCTGAATCGACAGCTACTATCGAAAAAGTATCTTGAGCATTCAAGGAAGTTATTTGCCGAAAGGCAAAAAAACAGAAAAACAGGAGGAATAAGAGATGGGACTGTTTCATCTTTCTTCCAAAAATAAAAAATCCTGATCTGAATGCTCAGATCAGGACCTAGTGTTTCATGTAAAGTTATTGTCTTATCTCAATATTATCTTTTGGGTCAATTGCCCTTTTTCCGTTTGAAAACGCACAAAGTACAATCCAGCAGGAAGTGAAGTTCTATCCAGCTCGAGGCTGATATTGCCCTGATTGAGCTGGCCCAAGTCTGTTTGTTGCACCAATTGTCCCATGGTATTTACCAACTGAATTTCCGCTTGCTCAAAGCTCGTATTTAGCGAAAGCTGAATGCTGGCTTGCGCCAAAACTGGGTTAGGCTGCACTTGCAACTGAGCTTGTGATGCATCCAAATTGGTTGTGCTTGATACGTTTAGCGTAATATTGCTAACGTTACCATTCACGAAAGTGTAATCATTTCCTTCTTTTTTCCAGATAATCGCAATCAACTGAATATTATCAGACGAAAAATTGCTCAAATCATAAGTCATATTCTGGTCGAAAGTGCTGCCGCTGCTGATGCTGCCATCTGCAATTTGATCGCCAAAAGTGG
>JALEHC010000136.1 GCA_022763215.1 Saprospiraceae bacterium | reverse complement strand
GCGAATGTAAAGATTACAGATATTAATGGCCGATTGGTATATGAAACTAGGGCACTCGGTGGGCAAGCGATCTGGGATGGCCGCGACTATAATGGCCGCAAGGCCAATAGTGGCGTATATTTGATTTTTGGCGCAACTGATCCCCGAAATTCCGGATTTGAAAACCCGGACGGAGTCGTTGGAAAAATTTTGTTTATCAATTAATAAGGCGAATCAACAGGCCGTTTATCTGGGTGAACGGCTGTCCTTAGTATTTCTTCGTAGTACGATTCGTATTCTGGGAGTATCTTGTCAAGGTCGAAGCGCTTCGCCTGCTCTATGGCATTTTTTCTAAATTTTTGCAATGACTCTTCGCTCTTGATGATTTCGATGGCATTTCTGCCCATGTCTTCCACGTCGCCCACTTCACTCAGGTAGCCTGTTTTGCCATGCAGGTTGACTTCCGGTAAGCCTCCGACTTTCGTCGAAATGACAGGCACTTCACAAGCCATGGCTTCCAGAGCTGCCAAGCCAAAGCTTTCATTTTCGGAAGGCATAACAAATAGGTCGGAAACGGCCAATAATTCCTCAATTGCATCCTGTTTTCCAAGGAATCGGATTTCTGCGCAAAGTTCCAGTTTACGACATAGCATCTCTGCATTGTGCCGTTCAGGGCCATCGCCAATCAGCAATAATTTGGAAGGGATAACCTCATTAACTCGTTTGAATACCTGAATAACATCTTCTACTCTTTTTACCTTACGGAAATTGGAAACATGCGTCAGTATTCGTTCGCCATCAGGCGCAATGGCCTTTTTGAAGTGGTCTTTGTCGCTTTTGCGAAAGCGGGTAAAGTCTATAAAGTTATAGATTACTCGAATATCTTTAGTGATTTCGAAGGAATCTAGCGTTTGTTGTTTGAGGCTTTCTGAAACGGCCGTCACTCCGTCAGATTTATTGATAGAGAAGGCAACAACCGGCGAAAAAGTCTCATTTGCGCCAACTAGCGTAATATCGGTACCATGCAAAGTAGTGACGACTGGAATATACTTTCCTTCTTGGAGGAGAATTTTTTTGGCCATATAAGCTACGGCTGCATGTGGAATAGCATAGTGAACATGCAGTATGTCCAGTTTTTCATAGCGGATGACATCCACCAATTTACTAGCTAATGCCGTATCGTAGGGCGGGTATTCAAAAAGCGGATAGTCTTCGTTCGTTACCTCGTGGTAAAATACATTTTCATGGAAATGTCCCAAACGAGCAGGTCTTCTATATGTAATAAAATGTACCTCATGTCCTTTTTTAGCGAGTCCCAACCCTAGTTCTGTAGCGAGTACACCACTACCACCATAAGTTGGGTAACAAACGATTCCGATTTTCATTTTTGTGCGGTATAATTAGTTAAACTGTTAAACGATTATTCGTTCTCTCTTTAGTGGTTTGTTGAAGCGTTTAACAAAATTGGATACAGATAAATATAAATAATGTTTAGTTTGTTCATGGGTTTTAACGGACAGACAAGAAATAAAAGTGGTTGCTCCCGGACAGAAGCAACCACTTTTATTTGAAAAACAGCTTTTTATAAAGTTTCTATCGAGCTGTTTTGACTAGTTTGGTGGTATAAACAGAATCATTTGCCCATACCTGAATCAGATAAACACCAGCCGGATTTCGCGAAAGCGAAACAGGGAATTGTCCCTCCCGGATATTGTTTTGTTGAAAGTTGTAAATTTCCTGCCCCATGGTGCTGAGGACACGGATTTTTACGTCTACGGTTTCCTCAAATTCTAAGGCAAGAATACTTTCACCATTTGTTGGATTCGGATAAAGGTTCAGGCTTTGTAGGTGATCAAGTGTAGTGGTTCCGACCATGACGTCTACCTCTACTTCCAGGATATTACTACAGCCACTTTCGTCTGTTACGGTTACGGTATAAGTTCCGGCTGCCAGGTTGGTGATCGTTGGGGTTGTATCGCCGGTACTCCAGAGGTAGCTGAGGTTTTCGCCCATTGCTGCTGTAACTGTAACTGCACCGTCTGCACTGCCAATGCTTGTCACCCCGGTCACATCTGCCGAAAGGCCAAAATTAGCGCACTGCTCGATATTGATATTATCCATATCGAACCAGTAATCACTTGCACCCCAAGTATTCGTGAAACGTATAATAATGGTTTCTCCAGCATAATCAAACAACTGCACGGTATCTTTCGTAAACTCAGTAGTTGGTGTATGCATATCACCGGTAAGCGTATAGAGGGTGTCGAAAGTTAAACCACAATCGTTAGAAACTTCTACCCGAAGGACATCATCTGGAGTTGTGATTGTTGAATCTGTACCTGGGCTCCATTCTACATATCGGTAGTCAAAGGTAAGTGTGTAAGCGCCGTCCAGAGGGCCGATTGTTGGAGATTCAAGTAGAAAAGTCTGATCGCCAGAATAATTGTTATCACTAATAATGGTTGACTCATTATTGTGCGAATCTGGACCATAAATCGGAGAAACTTCGTCGGTAGTCCAATTGGCAGGGACCATTCCATTTTCAAAGTCTTCTGTAAGAGGAGGCGCTACAAATAGAGGAGCAAAGATGAAACTAGTTGTATCGTTGATAGCAAAGTCGTCAGCAAAAATCGTCCACGCTTTGATTTCAATCGGCTCAAAAGAAACAGAGTTGAAAGGCGTTTGGAATGTATAAGTTATGCTTTCATTAGGAAATACAACTAAATTTCCGACATTTTCAATAACTGGCGCAGCACCATTAACAGAATAAGCGACATCAAAACCAGTTTGTTCTACAAGACCATTATTTGAGATCGTAAGCTGAACGGCGTCTTCTTCAGAACCACATTCACTATTTCCACCATTGCTCAAGCCTGTACTTGCCAAATCAGTCTCAAATGGAATTGTGATCAGGATGTCATCAATACCAATACCTTCACGCGTAACAGAACCATCTGTAGAAAATACAAAACGAACGCGGACATCGCTTTCACCGGCTGTGCCAGAAAGTACATTGTATGCTGTTTGCCAGCCTTCAAATCCGCCATCGCCATCCCACCATTGGTTTCCGCCGTCATTGTACCAGTTTTGACCAGTACCGCTTAAACCCACTTTGTTCCATGTTTCTCCGCCATCGATGCTACTTTCAACCCAAGCTTCATCACAGCAAGGCTCCGTGTTGAAGTACATAGAAAAGTATAAGCGCGGATCTTCGGTAAGGGAAGAAAAGTCCATACAAGGCGATTCGAGAAACGATTCTTCATTATTATTGTATTGGCCGCTTAGATTGGTAACCCAGGCGTTGACGCCACTAGCAGCTGTATTGATATCCGCTCCAGCCGGAGAGCCATAAGCCCAACTGTTATTTGCACTTTCGTCGCCTACACTCCAGCCTCCGCTGAATGATTCGAAGTTCTCGAAATAAGGGAACTCAACGATAGTAGGCACGCTGGTAATAGTAAATGCAAGGGTATCATTACTCGGTACAGAGTCGTTAGTTAGTTCTGTCCATACCAAGATGGTATAGTCTCCTGGTTGAGAGAAATCATAAGTTGTTTCGAAGGTTACTTCTGCAATACTATCTTTACCAAGCACGCCCGTAAAAAGACCATCTTGAGGCATCGGTACACCACCGTCCATTCCGTTTACACTAAAATTGAAGGGTATAAGTGATTGTGGAAGGGCACCAAAGTTTTGAATATAAGCGGTGATGGTCTCAATGCCTAAATCACAACCACTTTCCAGACTAGTAAACCCAGTAATGCCGACATCATTTGCCCATAGCGTTTCGAAAGAAAACGGACCTACCTGTGCACTTGTATCGCCATTAGAGCAGGTAGCTGCCAGATAAAATTCGTAGAAAGTTTTTTCGTTGAGTGGTTCGAGTCGTGCTTCAAAATCATTGGTACTTACGAATTGACCAGTGCCCGGGGTAAAGCCGAGTTCGCCAAACTCAATCAGTGTACCTCCATCCAGATCGGCTGGAAGGAAACTGATATCTGCATAAAAAGCCCGTACATCATCAATAGATACAGTACCAGAAGAAGGAGCCGGACAACTTGGGCAAATAGCCGAAAAAGAAAATACCTCTCCAGTAGTCGGTACACCAGGGCCATCGCCATCTGTAAATAGCAGAATGCCATCGGCATCATACAGAAAATAAGAAACCTCGTTTTCGAATGTACCCGGGCTGTATTCAAGCACAACCTCATCCCCGTCCATTAATGTAATGGCAAACTGGTTGAAAAGGCCGTCATCTGTGATATTATCAAGCGTATAGGTGCTGGGTGTTCCATTAACAGTAACGGTTAGAGAAGAACCATTCCAGCCATCACCAAAGCTATCGAATAATTGTAGGGTGTATTCACAGCTGAGCTGTGCCTGTGCAGTTGTAGCTGAGGTAAGCATCAGTGCGAGAAAAAGATAAGTAAACCTCCAAATCATGTTGCTATGTTATTTTTGCGTGAGTTCAATTAGTAAAATAGTACTTGGCAGAAGAACGCAGGTCATTGAATACGAGAAATTTCTGTTGTATTTATGACAGGTATTCCTTTTTGAGCAGTTTCAATATTCCATTGATTTGCCGACAGGCTAAAAATAATTAAAAATCCCTTACCTATTTTTGATTCCTGCGAACTGGTGTTTTTTTAGACAAAAAAGATTCGGTTTGAAACTTGTAAATACCATAAACCTTTTATAAGGATTGATGTTAACTCAATGAATATCAGGAAAGGCCTTTTGTGTTTTCCTGTTTGATGCAAGACCTTGATTTAAAATTAATTGTGGCAGTGGCTGTTTATTCAATAAAAGATTTAGAAAAGCTTTCCGGGATAAAAGCTCATACCATCAGGATATGGGAGCAGCGCTATGGGATTATCAACCCAAAGCGAACCAAAACCAATATCCGATATTATGAGGATGATGATTTGAAGTACGTTTTGAATATCGCCTTGCTCAATAAAAATGGATTCAAAATTTCCAAGATTGCTAAAATGAGCAGGCTGGAAATTGCTGAAAAAGTAGCTGCCATTTCAGAAATCAATTTTGAATATGGTACTCAGTTAGACGCATTAACGATCTCTATGATCGAAATGGATGAATATAAGTTTGATCGAATCATCAGTACGAATATACAGCAACTTGGTTTTGAAAGAACCATGTTGGAAATTATTTATCCTTTTCTTGACAAATTAAGCGTACTTTGGCTCACCGGCTCGATCAATCCGGTACAGGAAAACTTTATGAGCTACCTGATCCGACAAAAAATTATTGTGGCGATTGATAAAGAGCCACTAGTTGTCGGTAAAGATGTACCTAAGTTTTTGATTTATTTGCCGGAAGGCGAACGACAAGAGCTTAGTATGTTGTTTATGCAGTATTTGGTCAAATCAAGGGGAAATCACGTAATTTATATTGGTCAGGAAATTACACTGGCAGATTTGAAAGATGCCTATAATATTCACCATCCAGACTATATCTTTACGATGATTACAGAAACCTTTGCCAAAGAGCCTGTCCAAAACTATGTGGATAAGCTGGCAGAGAATTTTCCAGATTGTAAGGTGTTGCTCACTGGTTATCAGGTAGTTGCGCAAAATGTCGAGCCTGTCAAAAATGTATCTATTCTGAAAAGCTTGAATAGTACATTAGAAGTTTTAAATAATCTGTAACAATAAGTTGGTTTAATCTGCATTTCAATTCAACGCAGACATGAATGCTGTTGTATAATTATAGACAGGCAACAATTTTTTTGTTGTTAGACAAGAAGTAATAATCAAAGACTTAAATTTTTCACATAATTGGTTAACCAAAAAAGATTTGCAATGCTAAGGTATTTATTTGTATTAGGTTTGGCTACTGTATTATTCACTGCTTGTGGTGGTAGCCCAGAAGGCCAGAAAGTAACTTCTGAAGATGCTGTAGATGTAAAAGCTGAACAAACAGCCGCCGCAGCAGAATACAATGTAAGTTTGGACGAAAGTATGATTAACTGGACAGGTGCCAAGTTTTCTGGTGATCAGCACACTGGTTATTTGAAGCTAAGCTCTGGTAAGTTGATGGTAGAAAATGGTAACATTGTTGGAGGTTCTTTCATCGTTGACATGAATTCACTGACGGATACCGATTTGTCTCCAGATGATGGTAAGGCAAAATTGGAAGGTCACTTGAAAAGTGATGACTTTTTCCATGTAGAAGAATTCCCTACCGGAAAGTTTGAAATCGCAGAAGTCAATAAAATTGATGGCAATCCAGATGCAACACACGAAATCAAAGGTAATCTTACTTTGAAAGGAGCAACAAAAAGCATCACTATTCCTGCAAATGTACAAATGAAAGGAGATAAGATTATGGCAACAACGCCTTCATTTGTTATCAACCGTACGGAATGGGATGTAATGTATGGTTCTGGTTTGTTGGGCGTAGCTCAAGACAAAGCAATCAAAGACGAAGTTGGCTTGAAAGTTAATTTGGTTGCAAGTAAATAAAGAAAAACCGTCAAGGTCGAGAAATAACAAGAGCTGTGTAGAGGATTTCTGCACAGCTCTTCTGTTTTATAGCTTAAAACTGCTCGAAATTTCTTAGATTTATCAAAGGACAAATCAGCTACCCCTCATGGATTTTCGTCGATTATTTGATATTCTGCCTTATCAGGATACGCGCTATCCTCAAAAAGTAGCATTAGCCGAAAGGCAAGGGTTAAAATGGCATTATTATTCTACCTCCGATTGCCTGCGAATCATCAATCAGGTCAGTGCCGGCTTGCTTGATTTGGGCCTGCAAAAAGGAGATAAAGTAGGCATCATGACGCTCGCAGGAAGCCCTCGATGGAATTTGCTTGACTTGGGGATGCAGCAAATCGGTGTCGTGGTGGTGCCTATTCATGCAGCTATTGATAAGCAAGACCTTATTTACATCTTGCGCGAGACAGAAATCCGGCACTGCATAGTTACTAATCGAGAACTATACAACAAAGTCCAATCGATCAGAGAAGAAGTGCCGATTCTTCAAAAGGTATTTACTTTGGAAAAATTACCGGATATTCCGGGCTGGGACGATCTGATCAAAGAACCAACTTCTAAGCACTACGAAAAATTTCAAACTTATAAGGCCGCTATTCACGAAGATGATTTGGCTACGATTATCTATACTTCGGGGACTACTGGTGAGCCCAAGGGAGTCATGCTTTCGCATAAAAACATAGTCAGCAATATTAAGTCTATCATTGCTTTAGCTCCGATTAATGCCAGTAAGAGGGCCATTAGTTTTCTGCCGCTTAGCCATGTTTTTGAGCGCATGGTCACCTTCACCTACATGGCTGCCGGAACGTCTGTCTATTATGCAACTCGCAAAGAGCAGCTCGATGAGCTGATCCGGGAAGTAAAACCTCACTTTTTTACAGCGGTTCCACGCTTTCTGGAGAAAGCATACGAACAGATTTTGGAGCGATCTGCTGACAGGGGCCGCAGTATAAAAACATTGGTTAATTGGGCGGTTCGTATTGGAAAAAAATACGGCGATGATAAACGAATGGGCCTTGGGTATTGGATACAACATTTGTTGGCGGATATATTGGTATACCGGATTTGGCGTTCTTCCCTTGGCGGGAAAGTAGAAGGCATTATGGTCGGGGCCGCTGCTCTAAATCCTGAATTGGGGCGACTATTTTCCGCTGCCGGATTTGAAGTCCGGGAAGGATATGGTCTGACGGAGACCTCTCCGGTGGTTTCATTCAATCGCTTCGAACCTGGTGGCGTACGCTTTGGTACGGTGGGTATTCCTGTGCCGGGGGTAGAAGTGAAGATAGATGCCCCCGATGGAGAGGAAGAAGGCGAAGTACTTGTTAAAGGGCCAAATGTTATGCAAGGATATTTTAATAAACCCGAAGAAACTCGTCATGTTATACAAGAAGATGGCTGGCTGAGAACTGGCGACGTGGGCAAAATCGTACACAAACACTTTCTGCAAATAACCGATCGAAAAAAACACATCTTCAAAACAAGTACCGGCAAGTACGTGGCACCTCAGCGCATCGAAAATAAAATGCGCATTTCTCCATATATCGAGCAAGTCATGCTTTTGGGGCATAACCAACCCTTTGTGGCTGCCTTAATCATACCGTGTTTTCCAATTCTGAAGCAATGGTGTGAAGAAAACAATGTCCACTGGACTGCGCCTCAGTTTATGGTTTTGAATCCCAAAGTTATTCAGTTGATCAATGAAGAGGTGGAGCGTATAAATGCACTACTGCTCAAGCATGAGCAAGTCAAGAAAGTTCACTTACTTCACAAAGACTGGTCAGAGGAAGAAGGAGAATTAACGCCGACCCTGAAGCTAAAACGCGAAGTTGTCAAAGCCCACTACCAAAAAGAAATAGATGCCATCTATACGCTTTGAGTTTAGCGTTTACTGACGCGTTGCGTGGTAATATTTTTACCGCGTTTGTCTGTAATTTGTACGAGGTACATGCCTTTTGCTAGGTCACCAATGTAATAATTGGAGCCTTCGCTCACTTCAAACTTTTTCATTTCTTTACCTACCAGATTAAACACTTTGAGTGTTTTTACGGAAGTAACATCACCATTGATGCCTATATAATTGGTGGCAGGATTCGGAAAGACTTTTAGCTCCAACGATGCGGTCGCGTTAGAGTTGTTTTTCTTTGATCGGTTTTGAGAAAATACCATCAACCCACATGTTAGAAAGATGGCAAGTAGTAAAGCTCTTTTCATTCGACGGAGTTTATAATAGTTAGTAGCGGACAAAAATGGATCAATGGATGTAATGGGCAGTTACTAGCTAACTCTGCTCCCACTTCGAATAAAATAAATATTTAAAACGAATATTACAAGGGCAAAATTAAGCCTTTAAATCAATTTTAACAATCTTTATATGAAACTTTCTATAAAGTGTTTACGGAACGGTAGCACTAATAAAGGCTGTGGAGCGAGCCACAGCCTTCAATTTCGTTATCTTGTAGTCACCTGCGTTCAGGCTTCTTATTCTGCGTCTAGTTGCTGCTGAAAATAAGTTGCAAACTCTTCTATCGACATCGTACCCTGGTCGCCTTCTCCTTGTTTACGGACAGCTACCTGGCCACTTTCTACTTCTTTCTCTCCAATAATCAGCATGAATGGAATTCGCTTGACTTCCGTATCGCGGATTTTTTTACCAATCGTTTCATTACGATCATCTATATAACCACGGATATCGTGAGCTGACAATTTATCTTGCACTTCTTTGCAGTAGTCTTCAAATTTCTCGCTAATAGGTAGCAACGCAAATTGTTCGGGCAACAACCAAAGTGGGAATTTACCACCAGTATGCTCGATCAAGATGGAGATAAAACGCTCCATTGAACCGAATGGCGCACGGTGAATCATCACCGGACGGTGCGATTGGTTATCAGAACCCGTATACTCTAGCTCAAAACGCTCTGGCAAATTATAATCTACCTGGATAGTACCCAACTGCCAAGAACGCCCCAGGGCATCCTGCACCATAAAGTCGAGTTTAGGTCCATAAAAGGCAGCTTCGCCCAATTCTGTAACCGTTTTCAGGCCTACTTCCTTGGTCGCTTCGATAATAGCTTGCTCCGCATTTTTCCAGTTTTCGTCTGAGCCGATATATTTGGAAGGATTATCCGGATCGCGTAGTGAAATCTGTGCAGTGAAGTCTTTGAAGCCCATTTTAGTCAGTACGACTTGCGTCAAATCCAACACATTCAAAAACTCGTCTTTCAATTGTTCGGATGTACAGAAAATATGGGCATCATCTTGTGTAAAACCACGTACTCGTGACAAGCCGTGCAGCTCACCACTTTGCTCATAACGGTATACCGTACCAAACTCCGCGAGACGAATAGGAAGTTCTTTATAAGAGTGTGGTCTGTGTGCAAAAATTTCACAATGGTGAGGACAGTTCATTGGTTTCAACAAAAACTCCTCGCCCTCTTTCGGGGTGTGGATTGGCTGGAAGCTGTCTTCGCCATATTTTTCATAATGACCAGAGGTTACGTATAATTCTTTTTTCCCGATATGCGGCGTCGTTACCAATTTGTAACCACGCTTTTCCTGCTCTTCCTTCAAGAAGTTCATCAGTCGTTCCCGCATGGCGTTTCCTTTTGGCAACCAAAGTGGTAAACCCTGACCAACCTTTTCAGAAAACATAAACAATTCCATCTCAGAACCTAACTTACGGTGGTCTCTCTTCTTAGCTTCTTCGAGCAAATGCAGATATTCTGTCAATTCTTTCTGCTTCGGAAAAGAAATACCGTAAATACGAGTCATTTGCTGGCGATTTTCATCGCCCTGCCAATAAGCACCAGCCACATTCATTAGCTTTACAGCTTTGATGGAGCCTGTATCTGCCAAGTGTGGGCCTTTACAAAGGTCAACAAAACCACCCTGTTCGTAAAGGGTAAGTGCTTCGTCGCCACGTTTTTCAATTAGTTCCAGCTTATATTCGTCTCCTTTTTCCTGAAAAAGGGCAACGGCATCGTCTTTAGAAATTTCTTTACGAATGTATTGATTCTTCTGGCGAGCCAGCTCGAGCATTTTGCTTTCGATCTTCTTGAAATCGTCGGAAGAAATTGTTTTATCTCCCGGATCAACATCATAGTAAAACCCATTGTCGATAGCAGGTCCAGTACCAAACTTAATGCCTGGATAGAGTGCTTCCAATGCTTCCGCCATTAAGTGAGCAGAAGAGTGCCAAAAGGTCTTTTTACCAGCTTTATCATCAAAGGTCAGTAGCTGGACTTCAGCATCTTCATGAATCGGGCGAGCAGCATCCCAGATTTCGCCATTGACGTAGGCCGACGTAACTTTTTTGGCCAAACCATGACTAATTGACTTTGCAATATCCAGTGGTGAGGCTCCCGGTTCGTACTCGCGTACTTTACCATCGGGAAATGTAATGTTGATCATGAGTTCTGAAAAGTTTTTTATCTAATGGTTGTCTTCTGTTCAGCAACCAATATAAAAGTGCGGAAATTGGTTCCTTAAAAGGCCGCTAAATTAGACTTTTTTGGGCATTTGTCGGAACGTTAAGCTCGAAAATTTGAATGGGAAAGAGATATACCGGGAGTATCCCCGCATTTAGCGAAAGCTACTCCCGAACAGATGTACTGACAATGGTAAGGTGTCGACTCCGTAAACGGCATTATTCGACAATGATTCGACGATTTTCTGTAAAGCTCTCTGCACGGATCTGAAGGAAATATACGCCTGACGGCAAATCATCCACCGGTATACTCATGACCTGCTCTGTAGCTGGATAAGTGCCATAGCGTGTGCCATCTGTACCAATCAACTGCAATTGCTCCAGTTTTTCAGTGCCTGCATTTACATAAAAACGGTCTCTGGCTGGATTTGGATAGATTTTGGTTTCAAAAGGATAATCAATATCCGGATGATCAGCGATCGTGTCATTTATGAAGGTCAGGCCGTTAGGAGTCGGAATATTGAACTCCAATTCTTCGCCTATATCATTCACAAATTTTACTTTGTCGATGATAACATCAAATGGAATTTCAGGAGTTGATAAGCCATCAATGATATCTGAGCTAACCACAAAGCTAAATGTGCCAATTTCGCCCAAACCAATTGCTCCAGTCGTAGATTTTCGGCTTAGCGCCAAATCAAAACGTCCAACGGAAAGGCCAGCAAGATCATATTCTACGCTGATGATAGAATCTGGAGCACCAAAAAATGAATCTTCGTAATAGGTGAAATCTACGCTTCCCGGAACAACCAAATCGAATGGAAACAGAATACTGAGTGCCATGCCGTGCAAATTTTCGACATTGTAAGGCGTAGAACCCGCATACAAATTAGCTTCCAGTGTAATGGTCTCAGGCGAATTATCATTAACAATTACTTCGGGAGTTGTAAACTCTATAAAAATAGGCGGAGCATCATTAACGGGAATAGATATGTAATCAAAATCAGGCGTGTAGTTATGTTCTATAGCGAGGATATCGTCTTCATTGACATGGCCATTGCCATCGCAATCTAGGTGTTTGTAATCAACAGCATCTACCGCCGTACCCCAGTTGTCTGCATAATTCGGAATCCAGGCAATCGGATCATCTTCTACCGGAAACTGATCTCTTGGTGGCCCTACTGCATCAAACCCAAGACCAATATTCAATAAGTCAAATGCATTGGCTTTGCGGTCTCCGTCAGTATCACCGGGCCATACACAATCTGTATTATTGCAAAGATCATCAGGAGAGTCCATGGCTATAACTTGGCAATAAGTATCTGAGCAGCCATCCGAATTAGAAATTGTCAAACATACCTCCGCATTATCCTGGCTAAAGTTGACGACTACAGACTCTGAGCCCTGGTAGTCAATCGTGCCTCCATCAAAATCCCATGAGGCCGTGTTGTAAGCCGTTGAAATATTATAAAAAACAACCGTATTGTCATCAATATATGCGAATAGGAAATCAGCAGTACAGCTCAACGGGTAACCGGCACAGGCGCCTGGCGACCATTGAAGCAAACCATTATAGTATTCTGCCTGGCATGCATTTACGTAAGTGATGCCATCGCAGCCGCAGACAGGTGCATAAACTTCTCCGCAATCCTGAGCCAGATCAATAAGACCAAAATCTGCACAATTATTACCGAGTATCGTATAGCAGTCGAGATTGATAAGGTCAATGTCGCTGCAAGTAGCACTTTGACCAGAGATGGTATAAGAAAAATTAATCATCTGGCCTGGTTGCAGGGAAGTAGATGGCGTGCCAATTTCAAACAATGTGCCGTCGGCCATTTGCACACTAAGATTACAGTCGTTGGTTACTTGCCCCAAAAACTGGCATTGCCCCATTGCTGTTTGCGTAAGCAATAAAAAAGCATAAACACAACAAATAAAAGGGTTAACGTGTCGCATATCTTGTTTTTTTTAACCGCAACATAAAAGTGGTGCAAAAAATCAATTTAATAAAGTACAAAACTGAGAATTTGTTTTTTGCCGGGATACGAATGCTTTTTATAATTAATTGATTAAAAGCAAATTGAGATCACAACCTTTTTGAATTGTTCTCGTTACCCATTCAGAATAAAAACAGGACGATGCCAAGCAAAAAACTAATCACCCTATTACACACTTTTACGAAAGCAGATCTGACGCACTTCAACAAGTTTTTGTACTCACCGTACTTTAATGAAAATGGCGAAATTTTACAATTGTTCGAGCTCATTGACCAGGATTTGCGTCAGCAAGCCGTTAAACCCCTAAATATTATGGATAAGGAGGCGGTTTGGAAGCGCCTTTTCGGACAAAAAAAGTTCAATGATGCTTACATCCGCAAACTATGTTATGAACTTGGCCAACACGCCAGCCACTTTCTTTTGTTAGAAGGCCAAAAAAGCAAGAAGCTGGAATCTGACCTTACTTTGCTTGATATCTTTTCGTGTAGAAAACTATTTAAACACTTTGATTCGCTTTCGCGAAAACTCTATCAGAGCTTTCAATCGCCGATAGCCATCGATTATTATGGTCACTATCAACTGGAGTTGCTCAATCATACAAAACTGGAAAAGGCCGTTGGAAAATTCAAAACATTAGACCATCTCGAAAAGGCAGATCATTTTCTGGATTGCTTTTTCATCGTCAAAAAACTAAAGTTGTTTTGTGATTTTCTGGATTACAAACACACGGTTTCTAAAGAACCCAAAATTGGTATGATTCCGGGCTTTCTGGATTATGTTCAGCGTAGTGAGTTTATGCAACATCCGCTCATTAAAGCCTATTACTTGGTCACTCGCATGTTGCTCGAAAAAGAGCAGGAGGCCTATTTTCAAGAGCTGAAACAAACGCTACTTGATCATGCTAAAAACATTTCTGGTCCGGAGTTAAAAACGCTTTACATCTACCTGATCAATTATTGTATTGATACTAAGATCAATGCTGGGCATTCTGAATATTTTCACGAGTTGTTTGATTTGTACAAAGCGGTATTAGATGAAGAGTTGTTTATCGAAAAGAATACCATCTCCCCTCAGGATTATAAAAATATCATCACCGTGGGCTTGCACGTGCGTGCTTTCGAATGGGTAGAGCATTTTATTCAAACTTACACCCACAAACTTCCAGAAGAGCATCAAGAAAATGCACTGACCTATAATCTGGCAAAGGTATATTTCCACAAGGAGGATTATCCGAAAGTAATTGAGCAGCTGCGGGAAGTGGAGTATAAAAATCTGGTGTATGCCCTTGGCGGGAAATTAATGCTACTCAAAACGTATTATGAATTAGATGAATACATTGCACTGGACTCACTCATTGATAGTTTCCGAATTTATTTGCGACGCAATCGCAAAATATCGAAAGAAGTAAAGCAACAATACATGAATGTACTACGCTTCGTAAAAAAGCTGTCTAACCTTGATCCTTATGACAAAGAAGCGATCGTTAAAGTCAGAAATCAGGTAGAAGCCTGTAAAGCATTGGCTTCCAAGAAATGGATTTTGCAGAAAATAGAGGTGTTGCAAAAGTAAAATGGCCCACCAAATGGTGAGCCATTCCTATATTTAATTGTCAAAAACATTTCATTAAATGTGCAAAGGACGGTCGTCCGTTGCTGCAAGGGCAGCCTCCTTGAAGGCCTCCGTGTATGTAGGGTGTGCGTGACTCATGCGAGAAGCGTCTTCTGCAGATGCGCGGAATTCCATAAGTGCTACCGCTTCTGCAATCATATCAGCGGTACGTGGCCCGACCATGTGAACGCCCAGAATTTCATCTGTTTCTTTGTGCGAAAGCACTTTTACCATACCTTCAATATCGGTACTTGCTCGAGCGCGGCCCAAAGCCTTGAACGGAAATTTACCGGATTTATACGGTACACCCACTTCTTTGAGTTGCTCTTCTGTTTGTCCTACCGCAGCTACTTCTGGCCAGGTATAAACAACACCTGGAATGAGATTATAGTCGATATGTGGTTTTTGTCCGGCAATCGTTTCTGCTACAAAAATACCCTCTTCTTCTGCTTTGTGTGCCAGCATGGCACCTTTGATTACATCACCAATAGCATAGATGTTGGATACATTGGTTTGAAGGTGATCATTTACTTCAATTCGGCCCTTATCATCTGTTGAAATACCTACTTTATCAAGGCCAAGATTATCGGTATAAGCACGACGACCAATGGCAACGAGGCAATAGTCTGCATCGATTTCCATTTCTTCATCTTTATCGCGCTTTTTGTATTTTACTTTAACTTGCTTGCCATTATTTTCGACAGTAGTTACCGCATGTTTTAGATAAAACTTGATACCTATCTTTTTCAAAGCACGCATCAGCTCCTTACTACAATCGCTGTCCATGCCAGCAATAATACGATCCATGTATTCGATCACATCAACTTGTGTACCAAGACGAGCATACACAGAACCCAATTCCAGGCCGATCACACCACCACCGATGATAACCATTCTCTTAGGAACTTCTTGAATATTCAGGGCTTCTGTAGATGTAATCACACGCTTTTTATCATAATTAAAAGCAGCTGGAGTGATTGGCTTAGAACCTGTCGCGATAATAATTTTGTCTCCTTCGATTTGCTCGGTGCTACCATCTTCTTTTTTGATTGAGATGGTGTTTTTATCCACAAAAGATCCAAATCCGTGATGTACATCAATTTTATTTTTGTTCATCAGGAATTCAACACCTTTTACTGTTTGCTCGACTACTTCATTCTTTCGCTTGATCATCTGAGGCATATTGACCTTTAGGTCTTTTAGGTCGATGCCATGCATTTCAAACTTTTTTTCCGCATTATGGTAGTGCTCAGAAGAATCTAGTAGTGCTTTGGATGGAATACAACCAACATTGAGGCAAGTACCGCCCAGTGCGTTATATTTTTCGATAATGGCTGTTTTCATGCCAAGCTGTGCAGCACGGATGGCCGCTACATAGCCGCCGGGACCCGAACCGATTACGATCACATCGTATTTCATGAAGGATTGTTTTTAGTTTGCCTTAAAGTGCGACAAAAATAGATAAAAACTCAGGACCTGCCAATCCTGTTTGTCAATATTACAACAGCATAAAAGGCATTAGAGATCAGACTGCAAGTGTCATTTTTGAGTTAATTACCTACCACTCAAAAGTAAGTCTGCGTTCACCTCTTATGGTTTCTTTGGTTTTCTATTCTTATTCCATCTCCGGTTTTTCCGGTTTTTACTATTATCTCGCTTCGAATTATCTTCTTGTTTTTTCTGTGGCCCCTTTTGGTCTCCTTGTTTTTTATTCTCAACCTTTGGTTTGTTTGGCTGATTGTTGTTGCCTTTTGACGTATTATTAGATTTACCGGAAGGTCGGTTATTTGAAGTTTTTTGGTTTGTGTTACCGCTTCCACTTCCTCCACCTCTACGCTTATTTTTTCTGCGTTTTTTCTTTTTTCTTTTTTCTTCCGGTGGTAGTTCAATAAAGCCTGTTACATCATCTTCGAAATCTGTTTTTGGTGCAGGCATGCCATCTGCAATCATATTGATTTCGATGAGGTCGCTTGGCTTTTCGTTTGCTTTGTTCATTTTTCGGATAGCCTTTACTCGGGCAACCGGTAATGGGTATGATTTGCCTTTGCTGGTACCATCAATATAAATGTAGTACATAATGCCCTTGAAAATATCCGTTTTCATCAGTGCTGCTGTACCGACAAGCGTATGAAGTTTATCTGCATCTTTCGGAAACTGATCCAAAGCATCCAAGTAGGTATCCAATTCGTAATTGAGGCAACATTTCAGGCGACCACACTGACCAGATAGTTTCGCCTGATTGATGGCAAGGTTTTGATATCTGGCGGCAGCTGTTGAAACCGATTTAAAATCGGTTAACCAAGTGGAGCAGCAAAGCTCGCGACCACAAGAACCCAAGCCTCCAATTCTGGCAGATTCCTGTCGGGCACCAATTTGGCGCATTTCGATTTTGACACGAAATTCCTTGGCATAGTGGCGAATCAATTCTCGGAAGTCAACTCTTCCATCTGCGGTATAGTAAAAAGTGGCTTTTCGCTTATCGCCCTGATATTCGACATCACCGATTTTCATTTCCAAATCAAGTGTACGAGCGATGACTCTGGAACGAATCATAGTCGTTTTTTCCATTGATCTGGCTTCCGACAGGCGTTCCATATCTCGCTCATTCGCTCTGCGAAGGATCGTGTGAAGCACCGTATCCTCACTTACATTTTTCTTTCGCATTTGCAGGCGAACAAGATCGCCGGAAAGAGAAATGCGGCCAATGTCATAACCAGTACCCGTTTCGACAACGACATCATCACCAGTGATGATATCAAGGCCATCCGGGTTTTTATAAAAACCTTTTCGGGCACCATTTTTAAAGCTGACTTCGACTATATCAAAAGGTTGTGGGTCTTCTACTTCCATGACCGACAACCAGTCAAACGTATTCATTTTATTGCATCCGCCTGAGCTACATCCGCCATTGCTTTTGCAACCCTTCGGTTTACCATTGGAGGTATTAACACTACATCCTGTGCATCCCATTGCTCCAAAATTTATTTTGAATCGACGGTCTTTCCATCGACGCTATTTATATAATAAGCCATCCGGGACTATGCCTGGACGGCCTTTTTTGTTCTCATGATATCGTGTATGCGGATGGACGTATCCAAGAATAGCAATTTTGGATTTGCGTTCCGTTCCACATAATAGCTCACTTCTGAAATCAATTCACTGATTTCTTGTATTTGTTCGGGGCCTATGACTTTCGTCAAATTCTTTGCAGTCTTGGTCTCTTCAGGCCCAAGCCTAAGCTGTGTCGTTTGGGTTACCTGGTGAATTAAAAATTCGCGTAAAAAGTGCAGCGCATACTGTAAGAAGTACTTCTGATTTTCACGGCCAATGGTAGCAAATTTTTCGACCCAAGGCACTAATTCTACAGCATTGCCTTTATAACATTTGCGCAACCAGTCGAGAAAAAGCGTTGCATTGTCATTCTCGGTCTTGGCAGCCAGTTTTAGGGCTTCATTAAAATTGCCGGAAGACAAAAAAGCAATGCTATTGGCTGCTTCTCCGCTGGCTAGTTCCTTTTGTTCCAGGCCGGCAACAATATCTTCATCTTTCAGGCGTGGCACTTTAACTAATTGGCAGCGAGACAAAATTGTATTCAGGATGAGTTCTTGTTGCTCAGCTACCAGTATGAAAATGGTATTTTCTGGTGGTTCTTCAATCAGTTTGAGCAGTCGATTACCTTCTTTACCGAGGTATTCGGGCAACCACATGATCAATACCTTATAGTTGGATTCAAAAGTTTTGAGGCTTAGTTTTCGAATGATATTCAAGCATTCTTCCTTATTGATATTTCCCTGTTTATTGGCCGCACCTATTAGTTGTAGCCATTCATTGACATTTAGGTAGGGATTATCTTGCATGGCGGTACGCCATTGCGAAAGGAAGTCATCACTTTTGATATTAGTACCTACGGTAGGAAAGGAAAAGTGCAAATCCGGATGGATCAGCTTGGATGTTTTTAGGCAACTTCGGCATCGACCACAAGCGTCATTGGCCTGTTGATCTTCGCACATGAGGTATTGAGCCATAGCCATAGCAAGTGGTAATTTACCACTACCAGAAGGTCCCAAAAACAAAAGTGCGTGCGGAATGCGTTGGTCTTTTACCATTTGCGTAAGCAGACGAACGGCATCCTGCTGGCCAATTATATCGCTAAATAGCATAATTGATCATCGTTGCCGGAAGCGTTGCTATACATTCTTGAGAACAATTAACCAAACTTAGGATTGAACCCAGTCGAGAATTTGTTCATCGAGTGGACTAACAGAGGAGGGAAAATGATTGACCCATCTGCCTTTTTCATCAATTAGGAATTTGTGGAAATTCCACCTTACTTCAGCATCTGCTACTTTATTTTGGCTCTTTTGAGTCAGCCATACATAAATCGGATGCGGTTTTCCTTTTATTGAAACTTTGGTCGTCATCGGAAAATGAACGCCAAAGCGGCTCGTACAAAATGCTTGAATCTCTTCGTTGGTTCCTGGTTCTTGGCCTCCAAAGTCATTACTTGGAAAGCCTATAACTACTAACTTATCTTGAAACGCACTATAGAGTTCCTGCAACTGTTGATACTGCGGGGTATAGCCACAAGCAGATGCTACATTGACTATTAATATCTTCTTTCCCTCAAAGGCTGCAAAATCTATCTCTTCGCCACTTATTCCTTCTACTTTAAAAGAATGTATAGATTCTTCCAAAATTTATTCAAATTTATAAGGCCTGCTCAAACAGGCTTTTATCAACAAGTATATTTTCTTGCTGCGTGTAAAAATACACAAATTATTGATAGAAAGAAAGTACTGAAGCGATAATAACAGCTATCAGGGAAGTACCCATTTGCGGGTAAGTGTCTGATCGGCAGTTTGTAATTGAATAAAATAGATACCGCTCGTCCAGGATTTTACTGGGACCGCCACCTGCTGTTCATTTGCCGAAAGGCGAGCCGAAAAAACAGCGGAACCAGTCGGACTAAAAACCTGTAGAAGGCCACCCTCGCATTGTCCCCACTCAAATTGTAGCTGCAAAGGAGTGTCGGGAATACCGGGATTGGGGAAGGCTTTGAGTTGTAATTTTTTTGCTGTTATTTGCGTAGTATTGGTGATAATGTTCCCCTTTTCGAATGGACGAATATCTTCTACTTCAAAGTTGCCACCAAAAAAGAGAGAGTTGCCATCTTCGTCCTGTAGGTTGTAAAATCCGTTGCCATAACTACAACACATGCCATCGCCATAATCGTCGAGGACGCGAAATTCATAACAGCCTTCTGCGGGCAATTCGATATATTCGGTAATGAGCTGATTAGCGGGGTAGGCGCCCGGATTAGAAGGGCTGGCATTTTGATAACCCCCTCCGTTCAAACCAACATTCTGGTTTCCACCCGAAGCGACCAAAGAGCCATTAGCATCTAAAATCTCCCAATAAGTCTCAAAACCAAAATAATCGGTAAACAAGTCCAGTTTGAGGGTAGTCGTCTCCGTTATCGGAGCCATCTTAAAAGTTGTGGTATTCGTATTGTTGAAATCATTGGCATCCATGACTTCATTTACGCTGACAAGCTGTACACTAATATCATTTTCCTGCCCAAAATAATTAGGCTGAAAGGATACCGCTGGCAGTTCGATTTCTTCATACTCGTATGTACATAAATTGCCTTCCCATGAAAAGTATTGAGGAATACTTCCATTAATTTGATAGACCAAGTCTACATTTTCTATATGATTGAGACCATCATTGCGTAGTATGAATCGAGGGCCCAAGCTTTGACCACAAAAATGATCCGGGTTCAAAATGTGCAATACATGTGCGTCAAGCTGTCCAAGTTCGACCGTAGGGGTACAGCGGACACCATTCAGGATTTCCTGTTCGTCTTCCGTGATAAAGGCAACGACCTCAAGGTGTTGAGGTTGTAAGATGATATTTCGATATAGTGGTGGTAGTGGATAAGTATAGGTTCTGCTTTCAAAAGTACCGGAGGTAGTTTGCTCGATGAGTTCTCCCTCCTGCCCGGTAATCAGGTCGCGCAATACATGGCGATGAACATACTCTTGATCCCAGTATTCGTTGTTTAATTGAGGGGCAATAATACTATCTTGTAAGATAGCAAGATGGAGGCGGTTTTCGCTGGCAGCACTATTGGCGGTGTAGTAAAACTCTACCAAAACATGCAGCTCGCCCGTATTCAGGTCAATTTCAGCTTGGGCAGCAATATTGACTGGAGCAGGGGTAGCGGTAATAAGTTCGACTGCTTCATTCCAGTTATTTCGGTTGATGGCAGTTGTGCCATTACTACCCTGTTCGAGGCCCGGGAATACATGTCGGTTGATCGTACCGGCCGGATACCCGATCAGGCCAGTTTGATCAGCGATATGATCGCCATAATCAGAGCGCAGGTCTGGATCGGAGGTATTTGGGATAGCATAATCTTTAGCCTGAATATTGATGGGGATAAAATCTTCTTGGTGAATAAGTTCGAGTAATTCGGTAATATTATGGCCGCTTGGGCAAAATTCGCATTTATAGCCTCCAAACTCTTCGAAGATGGCCTTTTTATTTTGAGGAGCTGTACTCACAATGGTTTGGCTTTGTGCAAAGCCGGTGATAAGAAGAAATGATATGATGATATTAAAGGCCTTCATTTTTATTGTTGCATTAAGCAGCGTACTTGTCCGGGAAACCGCTTTTTCTACTGGTTTATGAATCCTTTCTCTATTTTTTTGGATAAATTTAGCAGCGCGATTTCTTTTGGATGGAAGCAAAAGTTGCTTCAACTGTGAAAGTACGGATTTGATATCATAAAAGTAGAGCAAATACTCAATACAAAACGGAATAATACTGGAAAATGTACAGCTGCTTTCATTGTGAAACCTGCTTTGTATGCCAGCAGACAAGGCCATTGCTTTTCGAAAACAATTATAATCTGCTTTGTCGGGAGTGTCTTGATTGAGACAGCAGTTTCTCGCACGAATGTTTTTCTTTGTTATCAGAACGTTTGAAGTCATCCGTCATTTACCTGCTTCTTTTTTGCCTTTGCGGCAAATGAATAGCATCCTTCATGCAATATAAAACCACAAACAGAGCGAAGATTTCGCTCTTGTTATAAAAAATTCACCTATGCACATCGCTATTATCGGTAATGGAATTAGCGGAATTACAGCAGCGCGATTTATTCGCAAGCTCAACAATGATTATAAAATTACTGTGATTTCTACTGAAACCGATTATTTCTTCTCGCGAACGGCACTCATGTATATCTATATGGGCCACATGCGTTTTGAAGATACCAAGCCCTATGAAGACTGGTTTTGGGAAAAAAACAGAATCGAATTACTCCGAGCTTATGTCAGTAAGGTAAATACCGATGATAAAAAATTGGTTTTTAGTGACGGCAAGGAGTTAAAGTACGACAAACTGCTTTTGGCTACCGGCTCAACGCCCAATAAATTTGGCTGGCCTGGTCAAGACTTGAATCGGGTAGGTGGCTTATATTCTTTTCAGGATTTGGAAAAAATGGAGGCAAATAGCGAAGGCCTGCAACGGGCCGTAATCGTAGGTGGTGGTTTGATTGGCATCGAAATGGCTGAAATGTTTCATTCGCGCCATATTCCGGTTACATTTCTCGTAAGAGAAGGAAGTTACTGGAATGCGGTACTACCAGCAGAAGAATCTGAAATGGTTACTCGACATATTCGAGAACATGGTATCGACTTGCGACTTTCGACCGAGCTGCAAGAAATTGAAGATGATGGTCAGGGGAATGCTTGTGCAGCGATTACCAAGGATGGACAAAGAATAGCCTGTGGGTACGTCGGCCTGACCGCGGGGGTACACCCGCATATTAATTTTCTGGAAGGTAGTGGCATTGAGACACAAAAGGGAATTTTGGTCAACGAGTATTTACAAACCAATATACCAGATGTATACGCGGTGGGCGATTGCGCTCAACTCAAAGAGCCAAAGCCCGGAAGAAGACCGATAGAAGCTGTTTGGTATACCGGCCGGATGATGGGCGAAACGGCTGCGTATAATATTTGCGGTAAGCAAAAAGCCTATGACCCGGGAATTTGGTTCAATTCTGCCAAATTTATGGATATCGAATATCAGGTATATGGCGATGTTTCTGGAAGAATGCCGGAGCATTATCAGTCTATTTACTGGGAGCATAGCGATGGCAAAAAAGCAATTCGGATTGTCTATGACAAAAACGAAAATCATGTCGTTGGTTTTAACCTGATGGGTGTGCGTTACCGCCATGAAGTATGTGAAAAATGGCTGGCAGAAAAGACCAATGTCGAAGAGGTGCTGCAAAACCTGGGACTGGCTAATTTCGATCCGGAGTTTTATAAGCAGTACGAACAAGAGGTGATTCGCTTATACAATCAACAAACCGGGAAGCATATCCGGCTCAAAAAGCGCCGTAGTCTGACAGCTGCGCTCCGATTTTTGCGCGGCAAAAGCGCTTAAACCTATTAATGAACTTCAAAAGCTCCATATAAAATGACCAATATTCAAAAAGTAGGGATTGCTGTGTTTTTTGTAGCCTTACTCATATTTACCCTTTCACTTGGTCTCGATCAGTATCGCCTTTCGGCAAATAGCTTGGCGTTTGACGGGATCAACGAATACCACAAAACTGAAATTTTGGCGCAAGCCGAAGAACAAGGCAAACTGGATAAAGTCTATCCAGCAAATTTCTCCTTTATCAAAGACTTCAAAGCACTATTAAAAGATGCACAAAAAGGCCTTGCCAAGAAAGCAAAGGAAGACGGCGTGCCAGAAGGTGTTAAGGAATGGGATTACAAGCTTGGAAGTTGGAAATTTAAGGATTATCTGGGTGGAGCAATCAAAGCCTCGGCGGAGGGGCCCGTTTCCTCTAATCCATTATTGTTTTTGTTTTTGACTTTTGGTTTAGGAATTATAGGTGGACTATTATACATCTTACCGATTTTTCAAACTATTCCAGGGATTAAGAACAATCATATTTTCCATTCTTCTCTTACACGTGGACTTAAATGGACACCGCGTGCTGTTTTTCTGGCGGCGACTATACTTGGTGTGCTGATTTATGGATTTACATATATGGGCGAAGAGTATGTCTGGCCTACTATTACGGGCTTAATTGGTCTGTTGATCATTGGCTTGGTGTTTTATTATGAAAACCAGCGCAAGCGGCAACCCTCCAAGTCGGCTGCTCCTGCCCAGATGACGGCTTGGCTCGGTGTTTTTGCAGGTGTATACCTGATTGCTTTTTATGTGTTGCTTTATTGGAAATCAGAATATATTACGGCCTGGATTACGATCGTAAATCCGGTGAGTAAAGCATTGAGCGGTAATGACGCAAGTCAGTGGTTTTTGTATGGTTTGTTGTACACGGTCATAGTATTGGTGATGGG
>JALEHC010000011.1 GCA_022763215.1 Saprospiraceae bacterium | reverse complement strand
TGCGCATTGCTCCCACCAATGCTTCCGTACTAATTTTGGGCGAAAGTGGTACAGGTAAGGAATTAATCGCAGAGGCGATTCACCAAAATAGCAAGCGACACAACAAGCCTTTTGTAAAGGTAAACTTGGGAGGCATTCCTTCAAATTTATTTGAAAGCGAACTATTTGGACACAAACGCGGTGCGTTTACAGATGCGCGTTTTGATCGAAAAGGCCGATTTGAATTGGCAGACAAAGGAACTATTTTCCTAGATGAAATCGGTGATATCGAAAAAGCCAATCAGGTAAAATTGCTACGTGTTCTGCAAGATCGGACCTTTGAAGTGCTGGGCAGTAGCTACACGCGCTCTGTTGATGTGCGCATCATCAGCGCCACCAATCGAGATTTGAATGAGCTAGTCGCTAGCGGCGCCTTCCGAGAAGATTTATTTTATCGCATCAATCTGATTACCATTCGTTTACCTTCCTTACGGGAAAGAGCCAGCGATATTCCGCTCTTGGTCAATTATTTTATCGATAATATGAAAACGCTGTATCAGCGACCAGAACTTCGGGTGCATCCAACTGCGATGAAATGGCTGCAACAACAAAATTTTCCCGGTAATATCCGACAACTTAAAAATCTGGTGGAACGAACAGTTCTTATCTCTCCTCAAAATGAGCTTTCTTTGGAACAATTTCAAAACCAGATGAATGAGCATGTTCGGATGACCGATAAAACCAGTCTTCCTGATATTGGTAGCATGACGCTCGAAGAGATTGAAATTGAAATGATTAAGAAAGCGATGGCATTTCATCAAGGAAAAGTCACTGCCGTAGCCAGAACACTTGGCCTTACTCGTAGCGCCATGTACCGACGACTTGAAAAGTATAATATTCCATTTAATTGAGCCCAGCATTATGCGTTTACGGACCCAGTATGTTCTTTTTATCGTTTTAATTCACCTAGTTACCTTGGTGTTGTCCTTTTACATTCTTCAGGATAACAAAATATTGTTCATTGCATCCGAATTTATCATTTTGCTATCGCTCTTTTTTGCTATTCGTTTATATCAATCGCTTGTAAAACCACTTAAACTATTGCTCCAAGGTGCAGAAGCCATCAATGATCGGGATTTTAATGTCAAATTTATGGAAACCGGTCGCTATGAAATGGATGAATTGATCAAAGTATATAACAAAATGATTGATGAACTTCGTCACGAAAGGCGAATGCAACAAGAACAACATTATTTTCTCGAAAAGCTAATTGAAAGTTCTCCAACGGGTATCGTTATTCTTGATTTTGATGGTAAAATTGCTCAGATCAATCCAGTAGCTCGCCAGCTTTTCGGTTTGCAAAATTTGAAAGTCAATTCCACATTAACAGAACTTGAGCACCCACTCGCTGCACATTTGCACAAGCTCAAAGAAGATAAACCATTGACAATCAAACTAAACGGCATTCGCACTTTTAAATGTAGTAAAGCCCATTTTCTCGACCGTGGTTTCCCTCGATATTTCATTATGATTGAAGAATTGACTGCCGAGATACTCGAAACTGAAAAAAAGGCATACGAAAAAGTCATCCGAATGATGGCGCATGAAGTGAACAACTCGGTAGGCCCCATTAATTCTATTCTCGATTCGGCCCTTTTCTACAAAGACCAAATCCACAATGGCCAACGGCCTGACTTTGTCAAAGCGCTCTCTGTTGCCAAGCAACGCAACCTCAAACTCAACCGCTTTATGCGCAATTTTGCCGATGTTGTTCGACTACCTGTAGCTGAACGAAAAGTGGAAGACCTGAGAAGCAGCTTGCAGCAAATGGTCACCTTGTTTTTGGCGGAAGCCAAACAAAGCCAGATTTCGATCGAACTTAGTTTACCAGAGCAACCATTCTTTCTGTCATTCGATGCCCAACAAATCGAACAAGCACTGGTCAACATCATTAAAAATGCCATCGAATCCATTGGAGCAAATGGTCAGATCAAAATCTTATTAGACGAAAAAGAACGAAATTTAATTATCGCAGATAACGGCCCTGGTATCAAACCAGAACTGGCAGATCAGCTGTTTCAGCCATTTTTCAGTAATAAACAGCAAGGCCAGGGAATCGGACTCACACTCACACGGGAAATCTTGTTTAATCACCAGTTTACTTTTTCACTACAAACGGATGAAGACGGCTGGACACGTTTCCAGATTCAGCTTTGATGCAATTCGCGAATCCAAGTTTTGCGTTCCCGCTCCGTTTGAAAAGACCAACAAAGAATCCGGCTTATCTTTTGGCCATGCATTTGTTCCTTGACGATAATTTTTGCTTTCAGATGCTTCAATTGTTCCACAAAATTATTGAGATGCTCTTTATGAGCAACCAAAGTCGTAAACCACAGACATTGATCAGCAAATTGGTGACTTTCTTGAATCAAAATATTTATAAATGCTCGTTCACCGCCCGGATAGCTTAGTTCATTTTTTTGCCCTCTAAAATTGAAGCCCATATCTTTGCGTTTACCCAGCTTTTTCCATTTGCGCTGAGCGGCATCTTCTGCCGTTTTCTGGTCGGGATGAAAAGGTGGATTACAAATCATGAGGTCGAATAATTCTTCTTCCTTAATCACTCCCTCCAGCACATGTTCCGGATTTGGCTGTAGCCGAATTCGAATTGCCTTTTCCAATTTATTGGCCTGGCAAAGCCCTTTTGCAGTACGAACTGCGGTGGAGTCTGCATCAACACCGGTAAAAGACCAACCAAAAGTTTGATGCCCAATGAGCGGATAAATGCAATTAGCACCCGTACCAATATCGAGCACTTTCACCTTTTTACCCTGCGGAATCTCGTAAGTACGCATCAATAGGTCAGCTGCGCGATGCAGATAGTCAGCCCGACTTGGAACGGCTGGACATAAGTAGCCTTTCGGCAAATCCCAAAATGGCAGACTATAGTCTTTTTGAAGTATAGCCTGATTTAAAGCTTTTACCGCTTCTGCTTTCGCAAAATCAATTGTCCACTCTCCATCGGGCTTCTTTTGTAAATATTGCTTTAATGTCGGAGTAGCATCGGCAAGCTCTTGCATAGGATAAGTGCCCTGATGTGCATTGCGTGGATGAAACCCCTCACTTTTTACGATTTGCAAGTTGTTTGATTTTATGACAGCACTTTTTTCATAGCCTTACACAGCATTTCCACTTCCTGAGTGGTTCCTGTACTTACGCGGCACCAGTCGCGCAATGGCGGAAATGCTCGTCCAACTAAAACACCTTCTGCTCTGATGGCTGCCTGAATTTCACGAATATCTTTTCCGGTTTTGAAAAAGACAAAATTCGTGTGCGAAGGTACATATTCCAAACCTAATTCCTGTAGCGTTTGATAGATCATTGCTTTTCCCTCTTTGTTTTTGGCCAAGCTCATTTTGTAGAAACCTTCATCTTTCATAGCCTCTACTGCTGCAAATATTGCAAGCATATTTGGGCGTGCCATAATGGATTGTCCGAGTCGTTGGATGATATCTGGCCGAGCTAACAAATAGCCAATGCGAATACCAGCCAAGCCATATACTTTAGAAAAAGTTCTGGATACCACTACATTATCTCCTTTTTTGACCAGCTCGGTCATCGAAGGATAATTGGGTATTTCGATATAGTCGAAATAAGCTTCATCTGAAAACACCAATGTTCGTTCAGAAACCGAAGAACAAAAAGATTTCATTTTTTCAGCAGGGAGTATCGTTCCGGTCGGATTATTAGGATTACACACAAATACCAATCCTGTATTTTGAGTGATTCGTTCGTCCATTGCCTCCAAGTCGTGCTGCAAGTCCGCTCCCACTGGCACTTGGTGAATGTAAGAACCAAAATGCTCCGCATAAGCAGTTAGGGCTTTAAAAACCGGATCAGCGGCAACGATTTCCTTTCCATGTGCGCCATAGGTGAGTCCGCAAAGCTTAAGTCCTTCGGTAGAGCCTGCCACTAGCAGCACATGCGCTGTTGTCAATCCATGCTTTTTTGCGACCATTTCCTTGAGTTCCTGCTGATACCGAGAAGGGTATCGACAAACTTTATCGAAGGAAGCAATCATTGCTTCCCGCACCCTTTGCGATGGTCCGTATGGATTTTCATTAGAGCTAAGACGTATAAGTTCTTCCGCTTTCGCGAAATGGGAAGGCGTGGAAGCAGCAGCACCAGGTGTCAGCAAGGTAGCCAAGCTACCATAACCGGCCAATTGAAGCCATTGCCGTCTGTTGAAACTAGACATAATTTCAGGTTTTGGTGATCCAAAGTACTCTGTAACCTAAATTTCTTAGTCTTTTGAATCTAGAATTTTGCCCAACTCTGCGTTGCGTACTCGCCTTGATAGCTAAGGCTATCAGGCTCCGCCGCGTCTTGATTTGAACAAAATTCTATCGCTTCAAAAAACCAATTAACTTAGATTACAGAGTACTAAGAGATGAAGGAAAATTTAAAATACCAAAAAAACCTGAAATTTCCCGAAAGGGAGAGACGTAGATAAAGTGAGAGGAAGTAACGGTAAGTGTAGCTGTCATGTCGTAGCTATAGCAGGCATGATCACGCTACACATTTTTATCGCTAGTTTATTGTTCAGATTACAATTATTATTTGGTTTGGGAATTATTGAGTATTTCAAGAAACTTCTTTTTGTCAATTTTTCCCACAGCATATTCCAACACGGCTCCTTTTGAATCAACAATAATTGTTGTGGGTGTTGCTCCGACTTTATAATAGCTTACTATCTCCTTAGTATTTGGGTCGTCGATATTAATTATTATCGGATTTACTTTAGAATTGACTTTTTCTTCAACTTCTTTGTCAGCGAAAACTTCTCTTTTCATAATTCGGCAAGGAGAACACCATGTTCCTGTAAAAAAAAGTAAGCTATTTTTATTAGAACTATTATTGGTCAGGTCTTCAATAGATGTAATGTTGGCTTCCCATTTAATATCATTAGAAGGAGCATAAAATGAATACCATGCATAACCTAGTGAT
>JALEHC010000010.1 GCA_022763215.1 Saprospiraceae bacterium | reverse complement strand
TGGCGAACATTCAATGGAAATACGTCATCTTCAATAGTCACGTACTTGGCAGAGTCCGGATTGTAAAATGTGAATGCAGGTGCAATGTTATAAGTTCCTGGCTTTTTAGGTAAAACCAAATATTCAAATTCCTTTTTACCTACAATTTCTCCATTAATTTCATAAGCACTCTCATCCTTTACTTTCGGGTCGTATGCGTCAAAGCCTTCCGGCAAATTTAACTCAGGCGGCTGTATCCGCTTTACATCACCATTGCCTTGCACAGCAATGCGTACCGACAGTACATCATCCGTCGTCATCATCTTACGGTTGAGGCGACTACTCACCTGATACTGCCCAACTGCACCGCTGAAAGTCACGGGCGCATCTCCCGGAAGGGAAGAAACATTGATGGTCAGTGGTTCCGTTTCAATAGCAGTCCGCTTGATATTTCGATTAAAAAACATACTCCGCCTTCTGGCTGGATCATCATCCTCGACTATTCCAATCTGGATTAACATTGGCTCAATTGTTAAAGCTCCAGCCTGTTGTGGAAACAAAGCGACCCGCTTAAGCACTTTAGTGACATATTGAACACCATCTTCCACCTCCCGAATAACCCTAGAGTCAAAGCGTTTGATATCCTGAGCAAAAAAGCCCTGATAATCCGATTCTTCAATAACATTATAGCTGTCCACATTGACCGTCGTGTATAGCTTATAATCAATGATTATTTGTTGCCCGACGACAGCATCTACCACCGAGGGAATGACGCGTACAGTAACCTGATTGAGGTCTTTTTCTACCCCTTCTTTCCCTTTGACCACCTTGACTTGTACTGGTTCAGTCGTAAGCTTCTTACCGTTTACCAAAATAGAAGCAGGCCCTATGGTATATGTACCTTCACCTCTGGCAAGCAAGGTATAAGTATAACTTTTTTCACTGCGTACCACGCCATTTGATATCTGGGTGCTCACCGAGCGATTGGGGCCGCGCAATACCCTAAAACCATCGAAGGCAGGAGGTCGAAACCCACTGCCTTCGGCATTACGCAAAGTAAAAACCACGCTAAAAGAATTGTTTTCTACCACTTCTCGCGCGTCGGTAGTTGCTTCAAAACTCACCTCTTGTGCTTGTAAGCTGAAGGTCAGCATTAGCATGAGTACGCTCAGCAAAAAAGGCTGAATTTTTATTCCTAACATATCCTATATCTTGTAAGTCTTGCGTTTCTTTTTCTTTTCTTTCTTCTTCGGCATTTCTCGTGGTCGCTGAAACATGCTGTCAAATTCTGGAAAAGAGAAAAAGTCATCCATCTTAAATTCAAATTGCTGCTGCATTGGTCCACCCGACCGCTGCTTGATACCTTCCGGATTGGGGTATACATTCACCTCTAAAGGAAGTGTTTCCAAGACCCGATCTTCCAGATCAATGCTAGCCGGAGCAATGTAATAGCTTCCCACATCCATCGGTTCAAGGTAATACGAATAAGCAACGGACTGGGTTACATCGCCATTGATCATAGAAAAACTTGACGAAGTATTTGGTCCACTAATAACATTAAACCCTTCAAAGACAGGTGGCTGAAAATTGCTTCCTTCCGCATTTTCCAAAGTGAAGGTTACCATAAAATAATTGCCCAACAAAATAGAATCTGTACTGATGGTCACCGTAAATTTTGAACCTTCCTGTGCTTGTAGACTCCCACAAAAGAAGATACTCAATAACAAAAAAATAATTCTGGATTTCATAATAACAGATTTTATATGCAACGCAGAAAAATTAAACATTCTTACCAATCCTTTTTTGATTTGGAAGGCTTTGATTGCGCTTTGCGCATTTTTTCCTGCACCTTGCGCTCCTCGTCTTCCATAATTTCCAGCAACTTTCGTGCTTCTTCCTTACTCAAATCTTTCATTTCACTCGGCTTGGGCTCTGATGGCTGCTCTTGGTTTTGTTGATCCTGGCTTTCAGAAGATTGCTGCTGATCTTGCTGATCTTGTTGGTCCTGTTGGTCTTCCTGGTTTTGTTGTTGCTGGTCTTGTTGATCTTGCTGATCCTCTTCATTTTCACTATCCTGCTGTTGTTGTTGCTGCTGCTGTTGCTGTTGTCGCATTCGCTGAAAAGCGTAAGTTAGGTTCTTTTTAGTCTCTAGATCATCCGGATTTAAGCGTAAAGCATCTTTGTAGGCATTGATACTCTTCTCATACTCTTCCTGTTGAAAATAAGTATTTCCCAGATTGTGGAACGCATTAGCCCGTACTTTTGGATCATCAGCCCGCTGGGCTGCATTTTCATAATGCTTGACCGCTTCCTTGTATCTTCCCTGCTCATAAATAGTATTTCCCAAATTGTAATTGCCCTGAGCAGACTCATCTTCATTGATGGCTTTGCGGTATTTTTCCTCTGCTTCCGAATAATTTCCTTCCTTGTAGTCTTTATCTCCTTTGCGGAGAAATTTGTGAGCGGATTGTGCTTGCGCAAATGCGCCTGCCAACATGAAAACACCAAATAGCAATAGTATCTTTTTCATCCGTCTTTATTTTTGAACTTATTAACCGACTTTACTCCTTAACAATCAAAGACTTTCATCAGTTGAATACATCCTGATTTTATCAAATCAGTCCAACAAGCACTAAACCTTGAACAAATCCTTGTCTGCCAGATATCTGTTTTTCCGATAGGAAATCACAAACTCAATTAAGATCAATAGCAATGCAATACCAATAAAGTACTGGAAATAGCTTTCGTATTCACTAAACACTCGCTGCTCCATTTCTCGCTTTTCCATACCGTTAATCTTTTTGCGTAAAGCATCGACAATAAAGCTTTCTGCATTGATCAGGTTAAAGTATTCTCCATCACCGGCTTGCGCCAAATCCTCCATCATGGCCTCATTTAGCGCAGAGCGTACCGGATTACCGCTTTCATCTCGCTTAAAATCAGCTCTGCCGCCAATAAAAGTCGGTATAAAACTTCCTTCCCTCGTCCCTACTCCTACCGTATAAATCAGCAGGCCATTGTCATAGGCTTCTCGGGCACGATCAAGTGCTTCATCATCATGGTTTTCACCATCTGAAATCAAAATGAGCGCCTTATGGTTTTTATTGTCTTCTTCAAACGATTGTTCTGCCATATTGATCGCATCCGCGATTGCAGTACCCTGAGTAGGTGCCATATTGGTATTGGCGCCACGAAGCCACTGGCGTAGAAAAACATAATCTGTTGTAAGTGGAATTTGTAGGTAGGCATTTCCTGCAAAGATGATAACCCCTATTCGTTCTCCTTTCAGTTTTTCAACCAAATTTTGGGCAAATTTGCGAGCACGCTCCAAACGATTAGGCGCAATATCTTGCGCCAACATACTCTGAGAAAGATCAAGCGCAATAAATAGATCCACACTTTTTCGCTTGACGGTTTCTTTTTTGGTTCCCCACTGCGGATTAGCCCAGCCAACAATCAGAAAAGCCAGACCAAAAATCAATAGAGCAAACTTCAATCCATGCTTGTATCTCGACATCTGCGGCATGAGCTGGCGAATGAGTTGGCTATCCGCAAAGCGACTTAACAGCCGTTTGCGGGCACGCCACATCAGGGCAAAAAACAAGATCAGAATGGGTAGCACGACTAGTGCCATTAGATGACCTTCATGCTCAAATCGAAACATATAGAATGGTTTTCTTTCTTTTAAACATTTGATTTTGCATACTTGCCAACTATGGTATAGCTCGAAGTATGGTGTAACGCAGACTAATTTCAAGCACCAGCAAAATAAGTGCCCACATTGCAAAACGACCGAATTCTTCGCTATAGCGAAGCAAGCTGGTAACTTCTATCTTTGTCTTTTCCATGCGGTCAATTTGCTGATAAATCTGCTTCAGGCTTTCTTCAGAGGTAGCCCGAAAATATTGCCCACCAGTCATTTCCGCTATCTCACGCAGAAGTTGCTC
>JALEHC010000135.1 GCA_022763215.1 Saprospiraceae bacterium | reverse complement strand
CCCTATTTTGGCCGACCTTTGAGACTGTAGCTCAGTTGGTTTAGAGCATTACCTTGACAGGGTAGGGGTCGGGGGTTCGAATCCCTCCAGTCTCACTTCTTTTATCCTACTATTATAACCACTTATTTTACCTTTCTTAGTCAACGTTTTTTCAAATGATATTTATCCTTTTTGGAAAATATTGTTTTGATAACATTTGTTTTTCCGTAACTTAACATACGTTCTCTCGGCAAATGCATACTTATGTCTAAGCGCAAACACTTTTTGCTGACTATGCTATTCGTATGGTCAGTTGCTTCTTTTGATATCTGGGCACAATCGACTATCCCGCAGTTAATCAAGGAGATAGAAACTGCTCCAGATGCCATACAAAAAGTCCAATTGCTAAATGCGTTGGCGGACACGCTCATGTGGATGGGCGACGGTACGCCTTATAATGCAGAAGAATATCTTCAGGAAGCAGCCAAAATTTGTGGGTCCATTGATTGTGCAGAGTGGGAAAATCAAACCAAAATTCTGCAAACCCATGCAGAGGTTAACTCAGGAAAATATGATCTTTTAAAAAGCTTCGCTTTTCCGTTGTTAAAGTCTAATGAAGCCTCTGTTCGACCAGTTGACAAAGCTTTACTCTATGAGACTTTATGCCTGTATTCGTTTTTTGAAGGCCATCTTGACTCCGCCAAATACTATATCCAACAATCTGAAAAAACTCTAAAAGCAGCTCAGCTAGAAGCCGATAAGCGCATGGGCTCGGTATATGAATATCTTGGTTTTTATTATAGTTTCAAGACCGTCCACGACACTTCCCTTATTTACATGAACCAGGCAGCAGACTTTCACCTCCAACGGAAAGATACCCTAGCTCACATAAAAACACTGAAGTTTCTTAGCAGCTTTTACAACTTATCAAATGAAGAAGAAAAGTCGTTGACCATACTTCAACAAGCACAAGAACTGATCCAGGTATTTCCACCAGCGGCCTATCAAAAACATCGAATTAATGCAGGAATCGCTATTTCTCAAATCAAACTGGATTACCTCGATCAGGCAGAAGCTACTTTACTTAGAAGTATTCAGGAACTTCAAGATGACGCTCAGCTAAAAGCAGAGGAAAAAGCCATCAATTTCTGGGATTTCTTTACCAGCCTAAGCAAAGTATATATCAAAAAAGAACAGCCTGACTTGGCTGAAGAATATCTCCAAAAAGCCCGATTACAACATGAAACACACAAATTGCCTGAGTTTTATGAAGTGAGTATGCTGATTTATGATATTGAAATTAGTGCTTTGCGAAAGCAATACGAACAGATGAACAACCAACTGCTTGACTTTTTTGATCTTTCAGAAATGGATGAGTCTTTAGATGCTTACCATATTCGAGTAGCAAAAATTATAAATGATATCATGTTCAATGAAGAATACCTGCCTACTTATGGTATCAATGAACGCTTCTCTCCTATTCTTGATCGTATTATTGAAAAAAATAAAGACCAAATCAATGAAGATCTCATCGATGCTTTTCAGGTTCGGGGCATTCTGAATATTCTCCGAAATAATCAATTGGAAGCTATCCGTGATATGCAACAAAGCTATCGACTACAAGACAGCCTCCGGCTCAAAGAAAATAAAGCTGCCATTAATGAGTATTTAGCCCAATTTGAAGCGGATAAAAAAGATCAGCTATTAAAAATCCAAGCACTGGAATTACAAAATACGAAGCTACAAAACCGAAGTTATTTCTTTCTTTCACTCGTATTCGGGATATTGACAATCAGTCTCTTATATCTCTTTTTCCAAAGAAATATATTGGTACAAAAGCTCGAGACCCAAGTCGAAACCCGCACGACCACCCTCAAAGAAGCCAATAAGGAACTGGGGCGGGTCAATCAGGAATTAGCAACCTTCAACTACGTCGCATCACATGATATTAAGGAACCAATCAGACACATTGGCAACTATGTGGGCTTGATACGCAAAAAATTATCCACCGACCAACAACAAGAACTCAACAAATATTTCGAGACGATCCAGAATAGTTCCCAACAGCTATATACACTCATCGAAGATATTGCCCAGTATAGTCTCTTGTCACAGAAAAAAACTGGTCAACAAGAAGAAGTCTCCCTTACTAATTTAGTCGAGAATATTAAAGATGGGTTTCCACAAAGCAATACCCAACTGGTATACAGTCATTTACCAGTCATCCAATCCAATAAAGCTCTACTTTTTGTCATTCTCAAAAACTTAGTCGAAAATGGCTTTCAACACAATGACGCTGAGACTCCTATCGTAACCGTACAGTACCATGCAGATTTAACCCACCATTTCATCAAAGTGATTGACAATGGCAAAGGCATTGAAAAACGCTTTCAGGAGCAAATATTCACCCTATTCAAAAAACTAGAATATCGCTCCCAACACCAAGGTCCTGGTATTGGTTTGGCGACAGCCAAGTTGGCGGTCCAAAAGCTACATGGAGAAATCTTAGTCGAAAGCATACCAAGTCAAGGAAGCACTTTTACCATCAAACTTCCCAAGTAAGCACTAAAGTTGTTTTAATGCTTTCCGGTTCAACTTCCCAGTATCATTTTTGGGTATTTCGGCAATGAATTCAAAATATTTGGGGACTTTATATTTGGCTAGTCGTTCTTTACAAAAAGCACGGAGTGCTTCCTCATCTTCAATTTCATTGTTTTTTAACACAACAAATGCCTTGCCCACTTCGCCCCATTTAGCGTCAGCTACACCAATGACGACCGCCTCTTTTATCGGTTCGTGTTGCATGAGTACACGCTCCACTTCCGCCGGATATACATTTTCGCCACCCGAGATAAACATATTTTTGATTCGATCTACAATAAACAAATAACCTTCTTCATCGCGGCGTGCCATATCGCCTGTATGAAACCAGCCATTTTGTATCGCTTTATTCGTTGCCTCTTCATTGTTCCAATAACCGCTTGTCACCATTGGCCCTTTGATGATCAGTTCTCCGGCTTCATTGGGGCCTAATTCCTCACCGTATGGATCAACAATTTTGGTTTGTACATAGAAATTTGGTTTACCGATAGAGCCTTTTTTGCGGATAGCATCATTTTGGTGAAGGCTTGTCAGGTTGGGCCCAACTTCTGTCATCCCATAACCTTGTCGGATAAAGATTCCTTTTTGGTGCCAGGTCTCAATCAGCGGAATCGGCATCGGCTCCCCTCCTACTATAATGTAGTGCAACTTACTGAGGTCCGCTTTCGCGAAATTTGGCTCTTCGGCCAACATTTTTAAGATGGTAGGCACCCCCATAAAGATGGTTGCCTCTTCTTCTTCCAGCAGGCGCAGCACTTGTGTGGCGTCAAACTTTTTCATCAAGCAGGAATACCCTCCATGATGCAAAAAAGGAGTCAAAAATACATTCCATCCCCCTGTATGAAATGGCGGCATACAGTTGACAGTACGACTTTCCGAATTGATAATCAAGCTCATAGCCGTATTGATACTATTCCAAAACAACATCTGGTAAGTGTATTGTGCCCCTTTCGGGAAACCTGTTGTACCAGACGTAAATAGTATAAAAATCGGATCATTCCACGAAAGTGGTGCTGGCTCAAAATCAGGTTCACGCTCTATCTCATTGGCTACCTGAGCAATGGAATCGCAGCTTACCACCTCATACTTTTGCTTGCATTCCGCCTGGATGTTATCGATAAAAGCATCAGAAGCGACATACAAGACAGGTTTTGTGATTTCAAGCTGGTATTCAATTTCGGCGGCAGCCAGCCTATAATTGAGCGGAACTAGAATGATACCGGTCTTCTGAGCAGCAACAAATAACTGGATGTACTCGAGGCAGTACTCTGATAGTACAGCAACTCGGTCTCCTTTTTGAAAGCCTTTTTCCTGAGTTAACCAGATGGCCAGCCGATTGCCGGAAAAGTGAAGTGACCGATAAGTTATGGTTCGGCCACTTTCAAATTCTTTGAATGCTATTTTTTCAGGACTGTAATCGGCCCATTTCGCGGCCCAGTCTTGTCCTAATACTTGCATATTTTTCT
>JALEHC010000134.1 GCA_022763215.1 Saprospiraceae bacterium | reverse complement strand
GTGTAGGGCAGAGTACCGCCTTCCGGATCAAATTCGCCTATACCATCGTTGCCACCAAAGGTGGAGACTGGACTAAGTTGCTGACAATTTAGCGAAAGCTGCTCCGGATCGCTCACGGTAATGCTGGTGCTACTTTGACAGCCATTCGCATCGGTTACCGTCACCGAATACATGCCTGCAGGTACACCGTTCAGCTCGCTTAAGCCGTCAAAAGCATCGTCATCCCAGTCGTAGGTAAGTGGCGAGGTAGGAGGACCTGCACTGATTTCAGTTTGTATAATTGCGGTAGCCGCTCCGTTACAGTCAATGGCTTGTACTTCTGTAGCTTCGACCAAAAAGGCGGGGTAGGCAATGAGTACGACAGGTACCAGCTCCGACTCACAATTACCACTTCCTACACTTGCGTAGACGACCGTGGTTCCCATAGTCGTATAGTTTTCGGGAGAGCCAATGGCGGTATTTCCAAATTGATCGCTATACCAGTTGACTTGCCCACCCTGCCCGTCTGTAATCGTTTGTTCGAGTTGGGTGAGGTCGAAGGTTGCTGTACCAAATACAAATGGAGAGCATGCTTCCAGGGGTTGATTCGGTTCAACGGCATCAAGGGAAGCGGAAATATTTACCTCGACGACCGTATTGCTCGCATTGAGATTGGTCAAGTCGGCATGGTAGCCGCAGGCGGCATAATCTTCAATATCCTGAATGTTATTGATAAAAGAATTAAGGAAATCTTCTATACTGACGGAGCCATTGGTCTGAATATATGACAAGCCAAAAATGAAATACGTACCCATGGAAAGCCCACTAAAATCAAAATCACCATCAAGGCTATAAGCGATGATATTTCCATTGGGAAGTACCAGCAAGTAGGCATACTCGTAGGTAAAACCAACCGCGTCGGGTTCCATTTCATCCATCTGGTCGTAGTTGACCACAAAAGCACCAAGGTCTTCCCCTTGGCATAATGTAATTGGCGAAACGGAAGGCGCATCTTGTGGCTCTTCCAAATCACCAGCGTCCGTGTCGCGGCAATCAGAAATGATACCACTATAATTAAAGCTACCATCAGCTAAACTGGCGATAAAGTCCGCATTGGCCGTATTATTGGCTGCACCTGGCGATTCGTTACCGATGACACTTGGATTGGCATAATTGGCAGGATTGTTCCAGTTGTCATTGACCAAATTGCGAAACAAAATGACACGGCCTGATTGAGAACCTCCGATATCGAATTGTACTGGCGAAGAACTAATATCTGCCGTAAGGCTCACATTGCCCCAGTGAATGACATGTATGACCGTTTCGCAAGCATCACGTACTTGCACCACATCACCGCCATTGCGTAGTCCGTGTTCCCAGCCAGTAGGATTATTGGTTGGATTGGCACAAGGACAAAACTGCCCGTTGCTGGAAGTCGGATTACTTGGACAAGCATCCATACAGGCAGCATCGTGCGGAATAAAGTACACCCCATCTCCATTGCCATCCATCGGATCAGGGCCCGGGATGAGTGGATTAGGCGATTCATTATTGTAAACGACCAAAATAGAGCCAGGAGGTACGGCAGTGTAACAGTCACCGAATGAAATGTGCCCCGGCGCATTCCCTTGTCCACCGCTAGGTACGTTATTGTCATCGGTGATCCAGCCAGAAATATCGACTGGATTTAGCGGATCGTTTGGGTTAGCCGTAACCACAAATTCGATATACTCACTGAGGCCGCCTGCGGGGCCTTGTGAAATTTCGTTGATAATCAGGCCACCGCGTTCTGCGGTATAAGGCGCTCCACCGGAATATTGCGCGAAAGCGAAAAAAGGAAACAGGCAGCTGATGGCCAGCAAGTGTAAAGAAGTTTTCATTTTGGACTGCACTTAAATGATGATGAGGTCAAGACACCGCAAAATTACGGAATCTAAAACGGGGTGTCGAGGAAGGCTAAGAGTTAATTTGCTATTGTTGGTAAAAATGTATGCGTTCGATGATTACCGACATTTTTACAACGCTGACTTGCGTCAAATAATATACTGCAAGGTACTTATTTTTCCGGTTCTTTTGCTTTTTCCACCACTTCTACTTCTATGGCGTACAATCCATGCTTGTCTTCGGCTACCCGAAACAATACCTGATCACCTTTCTGTATGTTTTGAAGGGTATGTTTGGCTTTGACATGAAATTCTTCTCGATTAGACAAATCACGGATATAACCAAAGCCACGATCTTGTAGAAAAAATTGGACGATACCTTTGCGTTTGATGTTCATGATGCAGAGTTAGCTGTAAAAATTCGCTGAATAAACCATTTAATCCGTTATTTTTGAGTTTCAAAAAAAACCAGATTACTACATGAAGTTTCAACAGCCCATTCCGGTTCAGGAATTAGCCCAGAAAATGGATGCAAAGTTGATCGGTGACCAAACCCTGCAAGCAACCGGAATCAACGAAATTCACAAGGTAGAAAAAGGCGATATTACTTTTGTGGACGTCAAGAAGTATTTTGATAAATCGCTGCATTCAGCAGCTTCCATCATTATTCTGAATGAAGAGGTCGAGTGCCCGCCCAGTAAAGCCTTGTTGGTTGTCGATGATCCTTTTCGGGCTTACAATAATCTGGTTTTGGAGCATCGGCCGCTACTGCCACTTACAACCAATGTAGCCGAAACAGCAGTCGTCGATCCAACTACGGTATTGGAGCCTAATGTGATCATCGGACATCATGTGACGATCGGCAAAAATTGCCATATCCAGGCTAATGTTACTATCGCAGAACATACCATCATTGGCGATAATGTGACCATTCAGTCAGGAACGGTTATCGGTACAGATGCCTTTTATTATAAAAAACACAACTACGGCTACGAAAAGTGGCGCTCTGGCGGTCGGGTCGTGATCGAAGATAATGTGGAAATTGGAGCTGGCTGTACAATCAATAAAGGAGTATCTGGTGATACGATTATTGGTGCTGGTACGAAGTTCGATTGCCAGGTACACATCGGACATGGTGTGGTCGTTGGCAAAAATTGCCTATTTGCTGCTCAGGTCGGCATTGGTGGAAAAACCATCATCGGCGATGATGTTGTGCTATACGGACAAGTAGGAATCGCGCAGCGCCTGAAAATTGGGGATAAAACAACCATCCTCGCTAAATCAGGCGTCTCCAAAGACTTGGAAGGCGGTAAGGTTTATTTCGGCTATCCAGCTACCGAAGCTCGTACAAAATATCGCGAGTTAGCGGCACTACGTCACTTGCCTACCTTTTTTAGTGGCTATTATAAATAAATGAGTATTTGGGAGAATGGAAGTTCAATAAAATCCATTCTCCCAAATTTGCTTACTGGTTCAACTGCAAATTTTGCAAAGCCTGCTGTGCCCGTTCATAATCGGGTGCCATACGCAGGGCCTGCTCATAATCTTTTTTAGCACCTTCTTTATCCCCTAACATTTCTGCGGCAATTCCTCTGAAGTAATACGCTCGTATGAACGTCGGAGAAGTTTTGAGTGCCAAATCAAGATGATCGTACCCTTTTTGGATAGAGTCCATGTCGAGGTACAATAAACCCATATTAAAGTAAGCATCTTCGTATTGTGGTGCCAACACAGTGATTTCCCGAAAGGTGGAAATAGCTTCTGACAACTCGTTTTGGTCGGTCAGATAATCGGCTTTGGCATGTAGCGCTTCGATATTATTAGGAGCAACACGCACTGCATTATCAAAAAACTTGCCCGCCAGTGGACTGCCTTGTTCGTTATATAGCTGCCCCAGCTTAATCCAGGCATCGACCAAGTCAGGATTGAAAGACACGGATTCCTGAAATGAATTAATGGCTCGGGCGGTGTCGCCGAGTTCACTAAAATTCATCCCAAACATAAAGTAGGCTTCCGAATTTTGAGGATCAATCTTCAATACCCGGTCAATCGTCCTCATCGACTCGTCGTATTTTTTGAGGATCAACTGAAATTCGCTGTATTTCAATAGTGTTGGAATGTTTTTAGGAAATAATTCGACTGCTTTTTCCATCGTTCGCATAGCGAGGCGAGAATTAAAATAGTCCATATAAACATCCGACAGCAAGTGGTAATAATCTGCTTGCAACGAATCAATGCCGATTGCCGTTTGCAAATCTTGAATGGCTTCGTCGTAGCCATCTTCATTATAATAAGCATTGGCGCGTTGGTAGTACAAGCCGGCATCCTGCGGGTTTTGAGCGATTTTTACACTCAGGCCATCAATTACTGGATTGATTTTCATACCTGGGCGTTGCTTGGCTGTTGATTGTTCTGGCTCCTCCTGTTTGCCTCCGCAAGCCAGCATAGAAATGGACAAAATGATAAAAAAGAAATAAGAATACCATTTATTGAGCATGATCTAATTTTTTTTGATTGACCGCAAAATTACAGTTTTTGTTATTTTTTCACAGTTTGAAAAGATTTGGTGGCCGACCTTTGTTCAATTAATATTCCATAACCACAAATACAGGCTATGAATTGCGCTTTAAAATTTCTTTTTTTCCTGCTTTGCTTCCCTTTGTCCCTTTCTGCGCAAAGCTGGATGGTCCGCTCTCAAATTGAAGGTATGAATAATGAGACTTCCTCCATACTAGAAATGACTGAATCGGGCGAACAGTTGATTGGAGGGGTGTTTAGCAATGATATTTCTTTCCAGACCATCAACGCAGAAAGTGAGGGGCAAGACGATATTTACCTCTTCAAACTCGATCCACAGGGCCAACTAGACTGGGCACTGACTGGTGGCAGTATTATTGATGACGAATTACAAGCACTTGGTCTAGACGCCGATGGCAACCTCTACTTGGGCGGCACGTATTGGTTTGAAGCTAATTTTGGAAACTTCCAACTGAGTAATGATATCGGAAAAGCCATTTTTATACTCAAACTAGACCCAAACGGACAAATCATCTGGTCGAAAAGCTTAACGGGGGATGGACTTAGGGAGTTGAGTGACTTGGCTGTCGCCGAAAACGGTGATCTGGTCGTTACCGGTTTTTTTAGTGGGCAGCTTTCGCTAAATGCCACACAGGTACTGGAGGCAAGCGGTGATTCGGATGTTTTTTTCGCGCGCTTTAGCGCAAATGGTGACTTGCAGTGGTCGCAGCAGGGCGGAGGAAGCACTAATACACGGGGCGTAGCACTTGCTTATTTGCCAAATGGCGATATTGCCGCCAGCGGCATATTTGATGGTACCATGGTCATTGATGGTTCAACTATTGTGTCGGGAAGTAACGATTGGGATGTATTCAACCTTCGCTTAGGTCAGGAAGATGGGAGCCTGCAGTGGCTTCGCCGGGCAGGCAGTGTATTTGATCAATTTGTAAGAGACCTTGATGTTGATATGGAGGGGAATATTTATATCACAGGATCTTTGTCAGGAGTGATGAACTTGTCAGAAGACCTGAGTATTCAGAGTAGTACGATCAATCCGGATATTTTTTTAGTCAAGTACAATGCAGCGGGCGATCCGATTTGGGCTTTTGCATTTGGAGGCTTTCAATCAGAAGATGCTGTTAGTATAGACGTATTTGGGCAAGAAATTGCCATTTGTGGCTTCCATACTGGGCCGTTTAGTATTTCGAATATAGATATTGAATACAATGGCAACATCGGCGGCTTCGCCGCCGGCTTTGATTTGGATGGTAATTCGCTTTGGGGGCAAGGCTTTACAAGCAATGGTTCTGTTTTTGGTGATCAGATTACTCATGCTGCCGATGGTACCGCGGTATTTAGCGGAAGCTTTGAAAATAGTTTGAGTATTGGCAGTAGTGTAGTCGCTTCGGATGCTTTTGATGTATTTGTGGCTACTCGCGGCATGATAACTTCTGCCATTGAACCAGAGGCGCTTGAAGTGGAGATCACTATTTTTCCTAATCCGGTTTCAGACTATTGTATGGTAAAAGGCCTAGCGGCAGAACAATCATTCGAACTTGAGGTATGGAATAGCAGTGGGCAATTAATGAGCCGTCAGAAGAATAATCCGATAATCGATATGTCTAATTTAAAAATCGGATATTATTTGGTGAAAATTGCGTTGAGCGAAAGTATATTTGTTAGGCCGCTTGTCAAAAAATAAAAAGAGGCAGCGCTACCACAGCACTACCTCAGCCCTAACCAAATAAAACCAAATTATAAATCTTTATAGCGAGTAATTGATCTAACACAAATATACATACTTTGTGTAAAAAATACAATTACAAATTTTGCAAAAAAAATGATTGCTTCTTGAAAAAGCTTAGCTAAATTATGGATTTTATTTAAAAAAATCTACTTCGGCTTTTGTGGAGGCCTTGCTAATGAAGGATTGAAGAAGAGTAGAAATATTTTTTGGGAACGATTTTTTTTATTGATAAAAAAAAATTTTGCTGTAGATTCCAGCACAAAATTTTATTCTATTTCCCGAAAGGGAAAAATTTTTGAATTTTTTTTCATGACACATAATAATTTCCAAATGTTGTACCGTGTTTACCTCCTGATAATCGGCTTTTGTCTGGCTTTTTCCAGTTTTGTTTCTGCTCAAACGGATCAAGATGCCTTTTATATTCGAAAAATTTATGACGTTGCTTTGCAAAAAGGTAAAGCCTACGATTATTTGTACCACTTGTCTGGAGATATCGGTGGTCGCTTGGCTGGTTCTCCACAGGCCGCAGCTGCGGTAGAGTATACCAAACAACTCATGGATACGCTCGGCATGGATGAAGTGCGCTTGCAGGAATGTATGGTGCCGCATTGGGAAAGAGGTGGTAAGGAAGAAGTGCGTATCGTCAATTCGAGTCAGGTGGGAAGCCTTGATCTGAAAGCCGCTTCACTCGGTAATTCTATAGGCACCGGCCCGATGGGCATTACCGCAGAGGTCATTGAAGTCCAGCAACTCGACCAACTAGATAGCTTGGGAGCGGAAATGATAGAAGGCAAAATCGTGTTTTTTAATCGCCCAATGGATCCCACCCAAATTAATACGTTTAGTGCTTACGGTGGTGCAGTTGATCAACGAGTATTTGGCGCAAGCCGAGCAGCTAAGTACGGTAGTGTAGGAGTACTAGTTCGCTCGATGACGACTCGTAAAGATGATGTACCGCATACTGGTGTCATGATTTACGAAGATGGAGTGCCACAAGTGCCCGCTCTGGCGATTAGTACCAATGATGCCGATTTGTTGAGCCGGGTACTGAAACGAGAGGCCGTAAATGTATATATCCAGAATAATTGCCGCAATCTGGCACCCAAAAAATCTTACAACGTAATTGGTGAAATTCGCGGAAGCGAATACCCGGATGAAATTATTTTGGTAGGTGGTCACCTTGATTCTTGGGACATTGGCGGTGGTGCTCATGACGATGGTGCTGGTTGCGTACATGCACTTGATGTCATTCAGGTATTCCGAAGATTGGGGTATCAGCCAAAACGGACGATCCGTTGTGTAATGTTTATGAATGAAGAAAATGGACAAGCCGGAGCAATTGCTTATCGAGATGCTTCCATGAAAGCCGAAGAATTTCATTTGGCTGCTATTGAATCTGATCGAGGGGGCTTTACGCCACGAGGGTTTACTTGTGACGCTCACGAAAGTGTTTTTGAAGAGAAATACAGGAAGCTAACTTCTTGGTTGCCACTGCTGGAGCCTTATGGTTTGCGTTTTAAGAAAGGAGGCTCTGGTGCTGATATTTCAAGGCTTAAGCCTCAAAAAGGTATGTTGTTTGGCTTTGAGCCAGACTCGCAGCGTTATTTTGACTATCACCATACGGCAATTGATAATATTGATGCAGTTAACAAACGCGAATTGCAACTTGGCGTAGCTGCTATGACGAGCTTGGTCTATTTGTTAGATCAGTATGGAATTTAATACAGCATTCCGTGCCATTGACTTGGCGAAGTTGTTCAGGCCTTTTACCTTTGCGGAAAATAAAGGAACGATGTCCGAATCACTTATCCAAGTCAATGGCCTT
>JALEHC010000133.1 GCA_022763215.1 Saprospiraceae bacterium | reverse complement strand
TTTTGCTGCCTGATTTTGCAACTTGGGGAAATGCTGCTGGCAATTTCAATACACATGATATCGGTCAGTTGTGGGTGGCACGAGACGTTTTTAGAGGTTCGGAAGCAGACCCGGAGTTTGGTCTGATTGGGCGTGCAGATGGTATAGGTGTTGTGTGTACGGAAGACCGCTATAATGTTTGTGAAGATTTTGATCCTTCTTTTTCTTGTCTTCGTTCTTTGAGTGCTCACGAGATCGGCCACTTATGGGATGGTGTCCATGGTGACGCAGTGGAAAACTCTACCATCATGAGTGCCTTCATCGTTTGCGCTGCCACGACTTTTACAGCTGCAAATACGACCAATATTCAAAACCATATAGATTCTCGCGCTTGTTTGAGTGAATCTTGCTGTCGATTGGTCGTTGATTGTAGTAATATAACCGATCAGGACTTGGACTGTCGATCTGACTTGCCATCAGTTGACTTTGATTTGGTGATTACGACCGAATCATGTGGTGAAGCAGTTTTAAGTGCACTAACCGTTATTCCGGGCGATTCTGGCTGCCCGGGGGATGAAGTACTGATTACAAGGACTTATTTCATTCAGGATGCTGAGGGAAATATGTTTCGATGTTATCAGGAATTCACCGTGGAAAGTACACAAGGCCCAAGCATAAGCTGTCCGGCTAATGTAGAAGTGGATTTGGATGCTAATTGTATGTTTGAATTACCAGATTATACGGCATCCACTACGGGCCAAGCAGAATGTAGCAATTTCAGTTTGGATATTTCTCAGGTATCGCCTTCTGCGGGTACAAACTACAATTCAGAATCCGATATTACAGTTACCATGTTGGCAACTGACGGATGTGGTAGAACAAATAGTTGTAGTTTTACCGTTTTTGTCAGAGACAACACGCCACCAATGATTACCGATTGTACAGGAGGAACTATTGTGTTTGATGGCGAGGACAATTTTGATTCTTCTACCGGCATAAGTTTGGTAGTGGATGACAACTGTGGCATCGCTGATATCACCTACAGCCCTGAAAAGATTTATTGTGATCAGCTTGGTGAAAGTGTACCTGTCAGTATTGAAGTAACAGATGTTAATGGGAATTCATCCAATTGTATGACCAATGTTCAAGTAGATGGTCTACCATGTGGATGGAGCCAATCGTATATCGGTTGTACCGGAGATATTAGCTATGATGTACCTACAGAAACATTTACGCTTACTTCTGATAATTGTTTTTACGCCAATCCATACAACTCAGATCAACTAACTTTTGCCAGTTATGAGCTTTGTGGTAATGGTGAAATCATTGCAGAAGTTTCTTCCGTTATGACGCAAGGTTGGGGCGGTGTCACTATGCGTGAAACGCTAGACCCTGGAAGCAAGAAAATCCAGCTTACCAACAACGGCAGTTATTTGGCTCGTCGAGAAGCTCGTTATACCACGAATGGCACGGCTTATCCACAACAATTCCCGGCTTTCAATAGAAAATGGGTAAGATTGGTACGTCAGGGCAATCAATTTAGAGGGTATATTTCGCCAAATGGTATCAATTGGCAGTTTGTAATGGCTGCAAATATCCAGATGCAGAATTGCATCCAGATTGGGCTGGTCGTAACGAACTTCAATACATTTAATCCGGTAACAGCAACCTTTGAAAATGTATACATCGATCCACCATACATGGGAGGTAGCCCATTGATTGGATTCCCTGATCATTTTGCGACCGAGCAGCAACAAGCACAAGTTTCAGATTTCTCATTTGAGTTATTCCCGAATCCGTCCAACGGGCAGGTGCGGCTACAGCTAAATCAGGCAGAACAGCAAGATGTCGATATTGCTGTATTTGATTCGAATGGTGCTTTGAAATGGCAAAAAACGGTTTCTCAGACGAGCTTCTTGTCAGAAGACCTACATCTTGAAAACTTCCCAAGTGGCGTTTATTGGGTGAGAATCCAAAATGCAGCAGGGGAAAGCGAGATCAAGAAATTGATTATTTCACCAGTCTCTCGATAAAGTTTTGTAAGTGACGAATCAAAATTATGGATAATTGAAATTTGTCAGTACAAAATGATTGAACTAATTGATTTGAACACATTTTATGGTCACCCTTGCATGCAAGGGTGACTTTATTTTAGCCCCACTTTTCCAGTGGTTGTCCTTTTGCAAATAATTGATCGACTTTGGCCGACACTTTTGGGTCTTCAACTAAAGGCGGAGCATGATGGGGCTTTATTCGTGCATCAATCACCAATGGCCCGTGGCATCCCCAATGTTTGTGCTCCACAAAGCTCTTTACACCATATATATCATGTGACGGATTAGCTCTCGTAAATGCAACCCACACAAAATTATTCAGGGTTGCTGCTGTAAATGGGGCATCGTCTACCAACAAAATCAATGGAAAACCACTTAAGTCGTACTTTTCTAGATAACTGGTCAATTGCTCTGCATCCTGATAACCAGCATCTTTTTCAAATTTCGGACCGCTAATAGCTAAGATACCTTCCTGTACGATTTTTGGCGCGGAGTAGCCTTTCGGCAAATCAAACCCAGATGGTAATTCTTTGCCAAGTTCTCGTATGGGATCACCACAACAAGCAACCACTACTTTAGAGCCAGCATTCCACCCTGAGCCAGAGTAATCGAGCGTATCTATGGTCGTTTTGGTATGAAAATGCAAATCCCGAGTCCAGTCTACTCTTTGTAATACATGGCGGAAAAAACCTCTTACATCGTGTGTCGTTAATGCCGGATCGTCGCCCTGTGCCGCAATCCACAAAAATTTAGCAAGTGATGTTTGACCAGAGCCAATAATTCGGTTGGCTTGTGTCAGGATTTCTTCTGGCCGCTTTTCGCGAAATGGCATATAGCGCTCACTACCAATAGCTAATAAAAGGGGGTGTACGCCTGCGGCATCCACTGCATTGATTTCTTTTACACCTGGAAATTCTTGTGGCGTGAGTAGCTTTACCAATTGGTGTATCAAATAACCAAAACTAGAGTCTTCTGCTGGTGGGCGTCCAACTACCGAAAATTGCCAGAGAGGATCTTTGCGGTGGTATACTTTCTCGACTTCCATAACCGGAAAATCGTGTTGTAAACTATAATACCCTAAGTGATCGCCAAATGGACCTTCAGGTTTCTTTTCTCCTTTTCGAATGATACCAGTAATAACAAAATCAGCATCCGAAGAAAGATAAAAACCATTGCGTTTGGCATATCTGAACCTTCGACCACCCATCATTCCTGCAAAGGTTAATTCCGTCAGTCCTTCAGGCATAGGCATGATGGCTGCAAATGCGTGGGAGGGAGGCCCACCTATAAATACCGAAGCACGAAACGGTTCGTCAATTTCATTGAATGCGGTATGGTGCACGCCAATTCCTCGGTGCAATTGGTAGTGCATTCCCACTTCCTTATTCATTTCATATTCATTACCAGAAAGCTGAATGCGGTACATGCCCAGATTCGATTCCATTATATTACTGCTAAAAGGTGGCAGTGTGAAAACCTGAGGCAAAGTAACAAAAGCTCCGCCATCATCTGGCCATGACTTTACTTGTGGGAGCTGGTCGATGGTTGTTTCGGCGAAAGCCACCGGAGGACGTCCCCAGCTTTTTGCCGGCAAGGCAGAAAGAGCCGTAAAAGGAGCACTTAAGTAGCGAAACGGATTCTTGAAAAAATTGCCCGGATCAGCTTTAAGCTCAATCACTTTTTGCACTTTTTCAATGGTATGACGAAATATAAAGTCCGTTTGTTTGAATGTACCATATATGTTAGAAACAGCTTGAAATGGACTGCCTTTTACCTTTTCAAATAAAATAGCGGGGCCTTGTGCATCAAATATTCGACGATGAATGGCTGCCATTTCCAAATTAGGATCAACTTCTTGTTTTATGCGAACGAGGTGACCGTGTTTTTCCAAATCCCGAACACAGTCACGCATACTTTTATAACTCATAGAGATTAGTGCTTTCAAAAATTACTGAAAGTAAAGAAAATTGTTTGTATTTCAACGAACAAAGATATTGGTGAATAGTTTTTGAAGTACCACTGCCTAGTTGTTTTTTCTGTAGAAATAAAGAAAGGAGGATATGAGAAGTGAAAAAACGAAAAATTTTAGGTCAAAAATCTACTTTTTTGAACCATACTTGATTAGCTTTGTCGGAATTATAAAAACAAGCGAAAAACTCAATAGCTAACCATGAGGCAGTATCTTGATTTGGTACAGCACATCCTTGACAATGGGGTAGAGAAGGGTGACCGAACGGGCACCGGTACCTACAGTGTCTTTGGTTATCAAATGCGTTTCGACTTATCAGCTGGTTTTCCGCTACTCACCACTAAGAAACTGCATCTTAAATCTATTATCTACGAATTGCTTTGGTTCCTGAAAGGTGATACGAATGTTCAATATCTGCAAGATAATGGCGTACGTATCTGGAACGAATGGGCAGATGAATCAGGTGATCTAGGGCCGATTTACGGCAAACAATGGGTCGCTTGGGAGAAAGCAAACGGTGATACAGTTAATCAGATTGAGCAAGCAGTTCATACCCTCAAACATAATCCCAATTCAAGAAGAATTATTGTAAACGCCTGGAATGCCGGAGAACTGGATCAGATGGCACTAACGCCATGCCACGCACTCTTTCAGTTTTATGTGGCTGACGGAAAATTATCTTGCCAACTCTATCAACGATCGGCAGATGTATTTCTAGGTGTACCATTTAATATTGCCTCATATGCATTGCTTACTATGATGATGGCACAGGTTTGCGACCTGAAAGTCGGAACCTTTGTACATACTTTTGGCGATGTGCATTTATACAAGAATCATCTGGAGCAAGCAAAGCTTCAGTTGACTCGTTCCCCAAGAACTTTACCACAAATGAAAATAAATCCGGATGTGAAAGACATCTTTGGATTCAAATATGAAGATTTTGAATTAACGGGCTATGATCCACACCCTCATATCAAGGCAAAAGTCGCTGTTTGATAAATTTTTGCTGAAGTGAAAATAGCAGAATTTTGTTCCAGCTTTCGCTAAATGAGGAAATGATTGACCGAAATAAAGTTGGATTGCCAACGAAGTATTTAGGTTTTTATATATGTGGATAGTCGAGTTATTTAAAACGAATCTAAATAGACTGTAACTTTTTCGCAAAAGTTGTCATAAAATTGTCTTGAATTATATATTTGCGGCAAATCAAGAAAAAAGAGATTAATAACAAAATTGAAATATATCTAAATATATAGCTCACATGATATATAGATCATTGTTCAACCGAATTTTAGTTCTTCTATCGTTGCTGCTCTTCTCTCAGGCATTGATTGGGCAGGAAGAGGCAGCTGTTGATATCGAGGCTGGTAAGTCGTTGTTTAGAAACAAGTGTGCGTCTTGCCACAACCGTAACATGAAAGATGACCTTACTGGTCCTGCTCTTGGTGGTGTCGAGGAACGCTGGGCAGATTACCCAAGAGAAGATTTGTACAACTGGATCAACAACTCTCAGAAGATGATTGCTGATGGTCATCCTCGTGCTACTGAATTGTGGTCAGATTGGGGGCCAACCATCATGAATAACTTCAACCTTACGACCGCTGAGATGGACAACATCTTGGCTTACATTGATGATGTTTATACAGCTGTACCTGAAACAGCAGTTGTAGGTGATGGAGGTGGAGCTACTGCGGCAGAAGCAACAGACTACACACTTTGGTATGTAGCACTAGCTGTAATTTTGGCTTTACTTGCTTTGGTATTGGCACGTATCCTTTCCAACCTGAATTATATCGTTCAGGCACGTGAAGGGGATGCTCCTGTTCGTCGTAAGACAATAGCAGAGACGCTAACAAGCAAAGGAGTTATTGCTTTTGTGATTTTTGCATTGGTCGTATTGGGTGGTTATACAACTGTCAACAATGCCATTGCACTTGGTCGTCAGCAAGGCTATCAGCCAGAGCAGCCAATCAAGTTCTCACACGCAACACACGCAGGACTACAAAAAATTGACTGTCAGTACTGCCACGATGGTGCGCGTAGAAGTAAGCACTCCGTTATTCCGGCAGCAAATACTTGTATGAATTGCCACAAGGCAGTTAAAGTTGGTTCTAAGTATGGAACTGCTGAGTTGACAAAAATTTATGCTTCTGTTGGGTACGACCCAAGTACAGATACTTATATTGATGGCTACGAGGAGCTTTCAGAAAGCGAAATCGAGCAGATTTATAAAAAGTGGATTGCAGATACTTACGTAAAAGAAAAAGGAACCCTCGATACAGAAGGAGAAGATTTGATCGAAGATCAATGGGAAGGTATCGTAACATCTTTAACTGATCCTGAATTAGGTGACAACAAGATTCAGGGCCCAATTGAGTGGGTGCGTATTCACAATCTTCCTGATCACGCTTATTTCAACCACGCACAGCACGTTTCTGTGGGTAAGGTAGAGTGTCAGACTTGTCATGGTCCGGTACAAGAAATGGAAGTTGTTGGTCAGTATGCACCGCTATCTATGGGATGGTGTATTAACTGTCACCGTCAGACCGAAGTACAGTTTGAAGATAATGAGTACTACAAGTCTTACGAAAAGTATCACAAAGAAATTGCTAATGGTGAGCGCGACAAAGTGACCGTGGAAGAAATCGGTGGTTTGGAGTGTCAGAAGTGCCACTATTAAGAACAGAAATATTAGCGATTCAAACACTTTTAAAAAAATTGCAGGTAGTGTTTAGCAACTACCTGCATAAACTATAAAGATGAAAAACAAGAAGCAAGCAGTCTGGATTGGGGTAGATCAGCTAAATAATACCCCGGCTTATCAAGAAGCCGCGAAAAATGAGTTCAATGAATTGCCTGTAGTAGGCCAGATGGCTGATAAAAAGGCTATGAGTGTTGAAGCCAGCCGTCGTGATTTCCTGAAATACTTGGGTTTTGGTCTGGGAGCAGCAACTATTGCTGCAGGTTGTGAGATTCCTGTGAAAAAGGCAATTCCTTATGTTGTTAAGCCGGATGCGATCGTTCCTGGTGTAGCTACTTACTATGCCTCTACCTTCGTACAAGGTGGTGATTACTGTCCAGTTTTGGTGAAAACCAGAGAAGGACGTCCCATCAAAGTAGAAGGTAATAGCTTGTCTCCTATAACAATGGGTGGTACAAGTGCCAGAGCACAGGCTAGTGTTTTAAGCCTTTACGATACAAGTCGTATCGATGGTCCTTACTGGGTTAAAGATGGTGCAATCGATCGTCTTGACAAAAAGACCTGGGCAGACCTTGACAAGGAAGTGATGGGAAAGCTGAATGCCAATAGCCAGATTCGCATTGTTACTAACACCATCTTAAGTCCTACCACGAAAAAAGCTATCGCTGATTTTACAGCGAAATATCCAAATACAAAAGTTATTACTTACGATCCTGTTTCTTCTTCAGCTATTTTGCAGGCGAACGAAGCGACTTTCGGACAGCGCGTTATTCCTGATTACCACTTCGACAAAGCAGAGGTAATTGTGAGTTTTGATGCTGACTTCCTTGGTACATGGATTTCTCCAATCGAATATGCTGCCAAGTATGTGAAAAATCGTAAGATTGACGATGTCAAAAAAGCTAAGCTTTCTCGCCACATTCAGGTAGAAAACCACATGAGTCTTACTGGCTCAAATGCAGATAACCGTATTCTTGTGAAGCCAACAGAGCAGGGTGCTGCTATTTTGGCACTTTACAAAGCACTAGGTGGTTCTGCAAACGGTCCTTCTCTTGATGCAGAGAAAACAGCAAAAATCAAAAAAATTGCAGACGAGCTAAAAGCAGCAAGAGGAAAAGCACTTGTTGTTTCTGGTTCTAACAACATGGCAGAACAGGTAATCGTAAATGCGATTAACAACCTGCTCAATAGCTACGGAAATACGATCACTTTCGCGCATGCTTCTATGCAGCGCCAAGGTGTTGATGCAGATATGCAAGCTCTGATCAGAGAAATGAATGGAGGTAGTGTAGATGCATTATTCGTTATGGACGGAGCAAACCCTGCTTATGATCTTCCAAATTCCGATCAGTTCGTCACTGGTGCCGGAAAAGTAGGATTGAAAGTATCTTTCTCAGGTGTACCTAACGAAACACTTGCTCTTTGTAATTATGCAGCTCCAACACATCACTACCTTGAAAGCTGGGGAGATGCAGAAGCAAAGAAAGGCCATTACACGCTAATTCAACCAACGATTGCACCAATCTTTGGAGCAGTTGGAAGAGCAGGTACGCGTGAAGCAGAAATGTCGCTTCTGACATGGTCAGAGAATTTGCCGGAAGGCACAGACTCATACATGGATTACCTCAAGAAGCACTGGGAAGAAAATATTTTCCCACAGCAGACAGAGTATAGCACTTTCCAAGTATTTTGGGACAATGCACTGCACAATGGTGTATTTGATTTACCACAAACTTCAGTTGAGCCTGTATTCAATGGCGAAACTGTTGCTGCTGTTGCCTCGAAAGTGAGAAAGCCTGCTTCCGCAGATACGATGGAGATTTCTTTCTTCGAAACGGTAAATATGGGTGCTGGTCAATATGCTAACAACCCTTGGTTGATGGAAATGCCAGATCCAATAACACGTTGTGTGTGGGGTAACTACCTTGCAATTCCTGTTATGTGGGATGGCGGAAATGAATTCAGCGCATACAAGAATTTGAATGCAAGTGAATTCTATGCCGAAGCTGATAAAGTAGAAGTTGAAATCAACGGTAAGAAAGAGGTTGCAACCGTAATTCGTCAGTTTGGTCAAATGAGAAATACTTTTGGCTTGGCAGTAGGGTATGGACGTTCAACGACAGGATACATGGGACAAGCACTAGGTGAAAACATCGGTGTAAATGTGTACCCATGGATGAGCATAGATGAAGATGGCAACACGCAATACTACGCGACTAATGTCAATGTAAGTGACCGTGTTGGAAAAGATAAAGAGTTTGCTTGTGTGCAGTACCACCACACAATGGGGGTAACGGCAAGAGATGAGAATGGTGAGGTTGTGAAAACGGAAGAAGGTGAGGCATTGAATGTAGATGAAAAAACGGTTATGACACTTGGTGCTGGTTACCAGGGAGGTCTTGTAAATCGTTCGATCATTTATCAGGATTCACTGGATGAGTTGGATCACTTGGTAGAGCACATCGATGAGAAGCGTTCAGAGGCACAAAAACTGAATAGCAAAGGTCTTTATCCATTTGATGAGTACACAGAAAACTTCTATAGCCAAGGGCATCACTGGGCTATGCATGTTGACCTAAATGCTTGTATCGGTTGTGGTGCATGTCAGGTAGCATGTGTGGCAGAAAACAACGTAACAGTTGTTGGTAAAACGGAAGTGCACCGTCACCACGAAATGACGTGGTTGCGTATTGACCGCTACTACTACGGGGATTATGAAAATCCAAATGTAGTTTACCAGCCAATGATGTGTCAGCACTGTGACAATGCTCCATGTGAGAATGTATGTCCGGTAGCTGCAACAAACCACAGCTCAGAAGGTCTAAACCAGATGACTTACAACCGTTGTATTGGTACACGTTACTGTGCTAACAACTGTCCTTATAAAGTTCGTCGTTTCAACTGGTTGGATTATACTACCGCTGACTTGTTTGCATATAACGAAGCAACATTAGATGGTGAAGAAATTCCATTTGGAGCAGATAACCTGACTCGTATGGTTTTGAACCCAGATGTAACGGTTCGTTCTCGTGGTGTAATCGAAAAGTGTAGCTTCTGTGTGCAGCGTATCCAGGAAGGTAAGCTGACTGCGAAGCGCGAAGGACGTGCATTGATGGGCAATGATGTGAAAACAGCTTGTCAGACTGCTTGTCCAACCGGAGCAATTGTCTTTGGTGACCGTAACGACAAAGAAAGCATGATTGCTGACCGTATTGATAATCCATTGAACTACCTTGTTCTTGAGGAAATCAACGTTCAGTCATCTGTTTACTATGCCGCTAAGGTGAACAACAGAAAAGAAGAATTAGACGCATAATTATTAGAACTATAAAGCAGCCTTGTTCCGATAGAAGTGGGGCTACAACCATAAAAATATAGATATGAGTGCAACAGTATCGACGATACGCCAGCCGTTAATAGAAGGTGGAAAAACGTATCATCAGATTACAGAAGACATTTGTACACCAACAGAACGTACTCCGAGTACGGCCTGGGTTATTGCCTTTTTGTTTGCAGTCACAGGTTTGGCGGTGTATGTATTCTGCTTGGCCTGGACCATATGGAATGGTATCGGTACCTGGGATTTGAACAGAACGATTGGATGGGGTTGGGATATTACTAACTTCGTTTGGTGGGTAGGTATCGGTCACGCCGGTACATTGATTTCAGCCATTTTGCTCCTCTTCCGTCAGAAATGGCGTACAGGGGTAAACCGTGCAGCAGAGGCGATGACTATTTTCGCGGTTATCTGTGCGGGGCAGTTCCCATTGATTCACATGGGACGTCTTTGGTTGGCATTCTTTATCTTCCCTTATCCTAACACGCGTGGTCCTTTGTGGGTAAACTTTAACTCGCCACTTCTGTGGGACGTATTCGCCATCTCTACTTACTTTACGGTTTCTCTTTTGTTTTGGTACACTGGTTTGGTACCTGATTTCGCGACCATTCGCGACCGTGCAAAAGGTATTCGCCGTAAGGCATATAGCTTCCTGGCATTCGGTTGGACAGGATCGGCTAAGCACTGGCAACGTTGGGAAAGCTTATCATTGGTTTTGGCCGGTTTGGCAACTCCACTGGTACTTTCTGTACACACCATTGTATCTTTTGACTTCGCCACTTCGATTATTCCAGGATGGCACACCACGATCTTCCCACCTTACTTCGTAGCGGGTGCGATTTTCTCTGGTTTTGCGATGGTACAAACGCTAATGTTGCTGACAAGAAAAGTATTAAACTTAAAGCAGTATATCACACTAGAGCACATCGAAAGTATGAACAAAGTAATCCTGGCAACAGGATCGATTGTAGGGGTAGCTTACCTTACTGAGTTGTTCATCGCATGGTACTCTGGTTATATCTACGAGCAATTTGCTTTCTACAACCGTGTATTGGGACCATACTGGTGGTCATATGTGGGGATGATGGCATGTAATGTGATTTCTCCACAGGTATTCTGGGTGAAGAAATTCCGTCGTAGCATCTTTGTTACTTTCTTCATGTCGATCTTCGTGAATATCGGTATGTGGTTTGAGCGATTTGTGATTATTGCAACTACCCTGGCACGTGATTATTTGCCATCAAGCTGGTCTTACTATACACCTACTTGGGTAGAGATTGGATTGTTTGTCGGAACACTTGGTTTGTTCTTTACACTATATCTGATTTTCTCACGCGTAGCACCTGTAATTGCGATTGCAGAGGTGAAGAGTATTTTGAAGTCTTCGGGCGACCAGTACTCTGGGCCAAATGCAGCTAAGCATCACGCTACGCAAGCAGAAGCTCATTAATTAATTAGAAGGTTAAACTTCTGATCACTAAAACAAATTGAAAAACATTTCTCAATTATAAGAAAATGAAGAAAGGAGCAAATGAAGTGTTATTCGGGCTTTACGACGATGAAGAAATTTTGATAAAGGCCGTAAAGCAAGCTAAAGCAGATCACCTGGAAATTATGGATGTGTATACGCCATTTCCAGTTCACGGATTGGATCCAGCTTTAGGTTTGGCGGAAAGCCGTCTTCATATCGCAGGTTTCGTTTATGGTGCGATTGGATGCTTGTTTGGGTTTTTGTTTATGACCTGGGTATTTACACGCGACTGGCCGATTATTTTTGGTGGTAAGCCATATTTTTCGGCACCCGCTTTTATTCCGATCACATTTGAGTTGACTGTATTGTTCTCAGCAGTTGGTATGGTAATTACTTTCTATACGATTTGTGGAATGGGCCCCGGCATCATGAATCCTACTTTGGATGATAGAATTACAGATGATAAGTTCTGTATTGCATTTAATGCAAATGATGCGTCACAGGAAACATTGGATCGCCTGAAAGGCTTCTTTAGCTCGACTGGTGCTTCTGAGGTGCAAACGAAATCGATTTAATCCAACTAGCGGACAGACTTTACAAACAAAGACAATGAAAAATATAAAATTAATTCTATTTGCTTTTGTCGCGACCGTTATCCTTTACTCCTGCTCTCCGGCAGAAGGAGACTATCCGGGTAGCGAATATATGCCTGATATGGGGCATTCACTTGCGGTAGAAGGTAACGTATATACTTACTATTACTTCAATACTTGGGACAGTGCAAGTACTGTGAAGCTTAAAGACTTGACTGACGTGACTAAGATTGGTCGTCCTGTTGAAGGAACTGTTCCTCGTGGGTACGCAGGTATTGGCTTGACAGATGCTGCAAAGCACACTAAGATGATGAAGACACTTCGTGGTGCTGACGCTGTTAACTCTATTGCAGTTCCTGTAAATGGTAATGTACCTTATTACTACGCAGATACTGAAGAGGAGCGTCTTCGTGCTACAGAAGAAATTATTGAAAACCCTTTCCCAATCACAGCAAGTGGTTTGGAGCGAGGTGAAGAGTTGTACAATACATTTTGTGCCATTTGCCACGGTGAAAAAGGAAACGGATTGGGGTATTTGGTAGCGGAAGAAAATCCAAATGCAAAGTACCCTGCTGCTCCAGCCAACTTTTTGGTTGAGCCTTATGCAAACTCTTCAAATGGCCGTTACTACCACTCTATCATGTGGGGAAAGAATGTAATGGGTCACTACAAGGATAAAATTTCTTACGAAGAAAGATGGCAGGTAATCCACTGGATTCGTGCCCTTCAGGCAAAAGAGAAAGGTCTGAAATACAACGAAAATGAAAATACATTAAATCCTGAGTTTGGTATGCCTTATGATCAGTATATCGCCATGTATGGCGACAGTCACAGCGATTCTCATGATGGAGAAGGTGCTGGGGCTTCTGATACACATCAGGATGTAGAACATCATAATGAAGTTCATGATGGTGAGCACGAAGGTGAGCACTTGAGTGATTCTGGTCACAGTTCTGGTCATTAAAGACTAAGAACTTTCGCAAACAAAACATTTAGCAAGCTATAAACGAGAATATATAATGAATCAATTCACGTTTGAATCAAGACAAAAAGTATTCCTTGCAGGGTTTATGGGACTCGGCCTGCTTTGCATGGTATTAACTATAATGTTCGACGACGAGTATCTAACTCGGTTTTGGTCTAACTACTTACACAATTCTGTATTCTTTACAGGAATTGCGCTTATGTCGCTTTTTACCATTGCCGCATTTACAACAGCATGGGCAGGTTGGTATAGCCAGTTTAAGCGTATTTTTGAAGCTTACTCTTTATTCCTAGTTCCGGGACTAATTTTGATGATTCCGGTTATTGCAGGTTTGTGGGGTGGTTTTCATCATCTTTACCATTGGGCAGATGCAGAGTCAGTTGCCAACGATCCGATTTTGCAAGGAAAATCATCCTTTCTGAACGCGAATTGGTACACATTCGGAACACTGATTTTTATGGGAATCTGGATTTTCTTCGCATGGAAAATTCGTCAGATTTCATTGGATGAAGATAAAAATGGTACGCCTGATTGGAATCACCACCGTCGTATCCGTGCTTGGGCTGCTGCTTTCTTGCCTATTGCAGGTTTTACAAGTGCAGCGGTTATCTGGCAATGGATCATGTCTGTTGATTCTCACTGGTATAGTACGCTTTTTGCATGGTATACAGGGGCAAGCTGGTTCGTATCTGGTATTGCAATTTCGATCATGTCTTTGGCTTTCTTGAAGTCAAAAGGATACTACGAGCGTGTGAGTGAAGAACACTTGCATGACCTTGGTAAATTCTTGTTTGCCTTTAGTATTTTCTGGACATACCTGTGGTTTTCACAGTTCATGTTGATTTGGTATACCAACAACGGTGAAGAGACAGTATACTTCTTCCAGAGAATGAATGAATATCCAGTACTCTTCTACGGTAATTTAGCACTTAACTTCATTGTTCCTTTCTTCATTTTGATGAGAAATGATACAAAGCGTAAGTACGGTACAATGATTTTTGCATCTATCGTAGTTGTGTTTGGTCACTGGTTGGATTTCTTCTTGATGATTAAGCCAGGTGTACTTCACACTGCACATGAAATTTCAGGCCATCATGGTGCTGAGCATGGAGCTGAAGGCGCACACGGTGCAACAGATGCGGCTCATCATGGAGCAGAGCATGCAGCTGATGCTGCTCACCACGGTGCGGAGCATGTAGCGAACGCAGCTCACGATGTTGCTCATCATGCAGCGAGTGCATTCGAAGCAGGTTTTACACTTCCTGGTTTGTTAGAGATTGGTACATTCTTAGGCTTCTTTGCCTTCTTCTTGTACATGTTCTTCTCTAACCTATCTAAGGCAGCTTTGGAGCCAAAGAACGAGCCGTTCTTGGAAGAAAGTTATCATCACCATGTTTAAGAATAGTTCTTATTTAGAATTATTCTAAACAAATTGCGCATCTTGCACAAGTTTCGATGTAAATTGTTGTATAGGTGTAAATTTGAAAGTAAAAGAATTAAAACATTCAAATAATAGCTAATAATGACAGCATTAATAATAACCGCGATTTTGATCCTTCTTACAGTGATCGTTGTACAGATCGGTAAAGTAACCGAGCTGGCTGCTAAGATCAGAGGCGAAGAAGATGTTCAGGAGAGTCAGAATAAGCGTCAAGGGGGATACCTGATGTTATTTATGGTTGGATTTTTGGTGTTCTCCATTGGTTCTGCCATTTATTATAAGAATTATATGTTGGGATATGGACCACACGAAGCAGCCTCTGCTCATGGTACTTCTCTTGACTACATTTTTAATGTCACTTTGTTCTTTACAGGTATTGTTTTTGTAATTACTCAGATTTTGTTGTTCTACTTTGCCTATAAGTACAAATCTGTAAAAGGTAGAAAAGCATCTTTCATCGTTCATGACAACCGTTTGGAGGTAGTTTGGACTTTGATTCCTGCGATCGTTATGACTTTCCTCGTAGTTGGTGGTCTGGATGTATGGAATGAAGTAATGAGTGATGTTTCAGAAGATGATATATCCGTACTTGTTCCAGAAGCAGAAAACGAATACTTGGAAATTGAAGGTACAGGGTATCAATTCGCATGGCACTTGCGTTACCCTGGAGCAGATGGTAAATTAGGTACAAGAGATTATAAGCAAATCTCGGGTACGAATCCGCTTGGTCAGGTTTGGACAGATAAGAAGAATATGGATGATTTTCACCCAAGTGAAATCGTTTTGCCTGTAGGCAAAAAAGTGCGTGTCCGTATTACGGCTCGTGACGTATTGCATAACTTCTACTTGCCACACTTCCGTGTAAAAATGGATGCTGTTCCTGGTCTACCGACACATTTCGTCTTCACACCAGAGAAAACAACAGAAGAGTATCGTCAGTCACTAAGAGAATACCCAGAATATCAAGTTGCTGATCCGGACGATCCAGAAAAGCAACTTTGGGAAACTTTTGACTACGAGCTTGCTTGTGCGGAGCTTTGTGGTGCTGGTCACTTCTCTATGCGTCGTGTAGTAAAAGTTGTTTCCATGGAGGAATACAAAGCTTGGTTGGAAGGTCAGCAATCTTATTACATGAGCACAATCAGAGGTTCTGACGCAGACCCATTCAAAGATGAATTGCTTGACGTAGAAGTAAAGGAACGTAAGCAGGAGTTCAATGATGCTCTTGATAAGGCATTGAGTGCTACAGAGGTAGATGAAAAGACAATTCAGTTTAACTATGTAAATTTCGAGACAGGTTCAGCTGATTTGACGCCATTATCGAAGTATGAGCTTGATAATTTGGTAGAAGCAATGAACAAGTACGAAAATATGACATTATCACTTGCAGGACATACTGATGACACAGGTGATGAGCAGAAAAACATGGAATTGTCAACACTTCGTGCTCAGACCGTTAGAGATTACCTTACTTCTAAAGGGATCGATGAAAGTCGTTTGACTTATGTAGGCTATGGTTCTTCTCGCCCGATTGAAACAAATGATACAGAAGAGGGACGAAAGCAAAATAGAAGAACCGAATTTACAATTTTGACTCAGTAATTATTAAAATATATTTAGGATCATCTCAATTCCTATTTTGGATTGAAAATAAAATATATTCAGCGAATGAATAACGTACAAACAACAACGACAACTGCACCCTCCTTTGATGAGGATGTGTTGATTCAGGAGCTTGGCTATGATGATCATTTCCATGAACATCATCATGGTGACAAGTATCAGTCTAACTTTATCATGCACTACATTTTTAGCATGGATCACAAGATCATTGCCCGTCAGTTTTTGATTACGGGTATGTTCTGGGCGATCATTGGTGGATTGATGTCACTTGTTTTCCGTCTTCAGCTAGGTTTCCCAGAAGAAAATATGGCTTGGTTAAAGCCAGTACTTGGAAAGTGGATTACAGTAAACGAAGCAGGTATCGGTACATTGGCACCTGAGTTTTATTATGCTCTGGTAACTATGCACGGTACGATTATCGTATTCTTTGTATTGACAGCCGGTTTGAGTGGTACTTTCAGTAACCTTCTGATTCCATTACAAATCGGTGCACGAGATATGGCTTCGCCTTTCTTAAACATGCTATCATACTGGTTCTTCTTTTTGGCCGGTGTAGTCATGTTTGCATCATTATTTTTAAATACAGGACCATTCTCAGGTGGTTGGACAGCTTATCCTCCGCTGAGTGCACTCCCGCAAGCCTCAACAGGTTCAGGGGCAGGTATGACCCTTTGGGTGGTTAGTTTGGTATTCTTTGTAGTATCTGTACTACTTGGTGGTGTCAACTATATTACGACAGTTCTAAACATGCGTACAAAAGGTATGTCTATGTGGCGTATGCCATTGACTATTTGGGCATTCTTTATTACAGCTATTATTGGTCTGTTGTCATTCCCTGTATTGGTTTCTGCATTCTTGATGGTAATGATGGACAGAGGTTTGGGAACAAGCTTCTTCCTAAGTGAAATCTATATTGGTGGACAAGCATTGGAGCACGTTGGTGGTTCTCCAATTCTATACCAGCACTTGTTCTGGTTCTTGGGTCACCCTGAGGTATATATCATCATTCTTCCTGCGATGGGTATTGTGTCAGAGGTACTTTCTGTACACTCTCGTAAGCCTATCTTCGGATACAAAGCGATGGTATATTCTATTCTTGCGATTGCATTCCTTTCATTTATCGTGTGGGCACACCACATGTTTATGTCAGGTGTAAATCCATTCATCTCTAACTTCTTCGTAATCTTTACACTAATTATTGCGGTTCCATCTGCGGTAAAAGTGTTTAACTGGATTACGACACTATATGGCGGTAATATTCGATTCAATGCTGCAAGTTTGTTTGCAATTGGTTTTGTGTCGATGTTTATCTCTGGTGGTTTGACTGGTATTTTCCTGGGTAACTCTGCGATTGATATTCAGATGCACGATACTTACTTTGTGGTTGCTCACTTCCACATCGTAATGGGGGTTGCAGCATTCTTCGGTATGTATGCAGGTGTTTACCACTGGTTCCCTAAGATGTTTGGTCGTTTCATGAACGAAACATTGGGTAAAATCCACTTCTGGTTGACCATGATTGGTGCTTACGCTATTTTCTGGCCAATGCACTACTTGGGTATGGCAGGTGTACCACGTCGTTACTACAGTTTCGATGTATTCGATACATTCTCTCACTTTACAGCAATGAACCAGTTCATCACAATTGCAGCTATCATTGTATTTGCTGCTCAGTTGTTGATGGTAATTAATTTCTTCTACAGCATCTGGAAAGGAAAAGAAGTAACAGAGAAGAACCCTTGGAAGGCGAGTACACTTGAGTGGACTACTCCTATCAATGCTGGTCACGGTAACTGGGAAGGTAAACTTCCAACTGTACAGCGCTGGCCATATGACTATGGTAAGAACGGACAGGATTTCGTACCACAGATTGTACCTCTAGCAGAGGGAGAAAAAGATGGCGGAAGCCATTAATAACACGATATTGATAACTCGTGATATAAAGATCAATTAATATTAAGGAAGGTTGTCGTTTTGCTTGGCGCAAAATGATAGCCTTCTTTAAAATAAAAGATACCTTAAAGATTAAATAGTGGCCTTTAGAGTTGCAGAAAGACAAGAGCAGAGTGTTGTTTTACAGAAGGTAAACGACTTCAAATTACTCGTAAAGCTGAGGCTTTCCCTTACAGTAGTTTTTTCTTCTGTAATGGCATTTCTCATCGCTAACAACGGAGTAATTAACTATTGGGCGATTTTGATCCTTGCAAGTGGAGGATTTTTGGTAACAGGTGCTGCCAATATTTTGAATGAAGTTCTGGAAAAAGACTTTGATAAACTAATGAAACGAACGGCTGATCGGCCTCTCGCTGCAGGAAGAATGCAGGTTTCCGATGCGGTAATAGCTGCTGGTTTCATGAGTTTGATCGGTATTACACTCCTTGCTTTGTTCAACCCATGGACAGCATTCTTGGGAACTTTATCATTGGTGACCTATTCGTTTTTATATACACCTTTGAAAAGAGTTTCACCAGTTGCAGTGGTTGTCGGAGCAATACCTGGAGCTTTACCTACACTAATTGGTTGCGTTGCAGCCGAAGGTCAACTCACAACTTTAGGTTGGTCGCTTTTTGCCATTCAATTTTTATGGCAATTTCCACATTTCTGGTCTATCGGATGGCTAGGATTTGAAGATTATAAAAAAGCGGGTTATAAGCTATATCCTGAAACAACGGATGGCAAGCCAGAAAGAAGTCCTGCTTTACAAGCATTTGTATATGCTTTGTTGTTATTACCAGTTGGTTGTTTCCCTTATTTGATCGGGAAAACGGGCATCATTTCAATGGTTTTGGTAGTAATTTTGAGTATTTGTTATGCTTGGTTTGCTTGGGGCTTCTACAAACAAAACGATCGAAAATCAGCTTTACAGTTAATGTTTTATTCATTTATTTTCATTCCGGTAACATTGATTGTGTTGTTTATCGATAAAATATAAATTATGAATGCAGGGGTAGTGACTGAAATTAGAAATAGTAGAAGTAAGATACATCCAAAGCAATTTGCTTTGTTGGTTGCCTGTGCAAGTATCATGATGATGTTTGCAGCTTGGACTAGTGCATATATTGTGCGTCAAGCAGCAGGGAATTGGCTAGAATTTCGCTTACCAGATATTTTCTTTGTAAGCACCGCCATTATTTTGTTGAGTAGCATAACTTTGCACTCGTCTTATTTGGCTTTCAAGCGCGGAAATGAAGGGCTCTATAAAGGGCTTTTGATCCTGACATTTCTACTTGGTATAGGCTTTTTAGTAATGCAATATCAGGGATGGTTGGCAATGGTAGAAATTGGTGTACCTTTGCGGGCAAATCCCTCTGGTGATTTTGTATACTTGATCTCAGGAGTTCACGCTTTGCACATTATTGGTGGTATTGCGGTGCTGTTAGTGGCTTTAATTCATGCATTTGCATTGAAATTTAAAATCACACCAGCTAGAAAACTCCGTTTTGAGTTGACATTAACTTACTGGCATTTCGTAGATTTGCTGTGGGTTTACTTGTTATTATTCCTTACAATGCAGGGATAATACTTATAAAACAAATAAAAAATATTAGCGAAACTTAAAATAGTGATTACTGATGGCAACGGATACAGTTATGGAGCATGAAGTAGATAAGCACGATGACGGTAATGCGTGGTCAGGTGCCAAGTCGCCTTTCAAGGCAAGCTATGGTAAACTGATGATGTGGTATTTCCTTTTATCAGATGCGTTTACTTTCGCAGGTTTTCTTATTGCTTATGGTGCACTTCGTTTTAGTAGCCCAACTTGGCCTGTTCCGGATTTTGTTTTCCAGACAGCACCTTTTGGCATCCACGATGCACCACTGATCTTCGTTACAATTATGTCTTTCTTGTTGATCATTTCTTCCGTTACCATGGTAAGAGCTGTACAGGAAGGTCACCGCGAAAACAAAAATGGAGTCGTTTTCTGGATGCTACTCACCATCGTCGGTGGTCTCGGCTTCCTCGGTTGTCAGGCTTGGGAGTGGACCAACCTGATTGCAACTGAACACATGACTGTTAACACCAACCCATTCGGTAGCCATGCTTATGCAGGCGAATACTTGGATGATAAAGGTGGGACTTTCGAAGCTGGTGACAGCTACCTAATCCACAAACACGAAGTAAATGGTGAAATGGAATGGGATCCAAGACCATTGCGCTACGAGACTGGTGAAGAGACAGTAGAACAGTTCGGCCCTAAAGCATTTGGCGCTTTGTTCTTCTTTATTACCGGATTCCACGGATTTCACGTATTCTCAGGAGTAGTATTCCTGCTGATTATCTGCATTAATGCAGCTAGCGGTTTGTATGTCGCTCGTAAGAATGGTTACGAAATGGTAGAAAAAATCGGCTTGTATTGGCACTTTGTCGATTTGGTATGGGTATTCGTATTCCTTGTATTCTACCTACTTTAATCTATTTACAAACAAAACAAATAACACCATCTCGTTATGGCAAATATATCATACGAAGAATCAATCAAAAAAGTTTATTGGGGACTTACGTTACTGGCAATCGTGACTTTGGTAGAGGTAATCGTTTCCCTGCTTGGTAAAGGACATATCATCTCAGGTGCCGAGAATTATACTTGGTTAGTTTACCTTACTGGTTTGGTAATTATCGTTCTTTCTATTTACAAAGCTTATTTCATTATTTATGAGTTTATGCACATGCGTTATGAAGTGAAAGGGCTCGCAGTTAGTGTTTTGCTTCCTACGATGTTGCTAATTTGGGCGATTATCGCTTTCTTCCAAGAAGGTGATTCATGGAAAAATCGTCGTGAATTGATCAAAGAAAAAAATGAAGAAAAAGTAGATGATTCACAGGGAATGCTGAACCAAAACAATGATGTATTCATCATTGAACAGATTGGATAATAAGTTATTCTTCAATGTCGAATCACAGCGGGAAGAGGCGAGGAAATCATTTCTCGCCTCTTTGCGTTTATTCACTTTTAGTAGTCTTTTTTACACCAATAACAAGATGTCAATTATGACAAAAACTTGATATCGGCTCCTAAACTATGGCTAAATTTATATGTTCAAATTGAAAATATTTTTGAATGAGCGAAAAGAAAAATTCTAGAAATATAATACAGTATTTAGCACTCTTCCTGATGCTAATTGCTTTTCCTGCTGGGTCTTGGTTCTACTTACAAAAGGGATTCGAATTCCGTAAAGAATCTATGGATAAACTCCAGGAATTGGGAACATTTCCAAATTTAAGTTTCTTGAATTATACTGGAGACACGCTCTCCTCCGAGTCACTGAATGAAAAAGTGGTTCTGGCTGGTGTTTTTTCCCTTTCGGGAAATGATTTGGACGCATCACTAAAGGAAAAGCTGTCAAAACTCTACGATCAGTTTGAAAGTAGAAAAGATTTTGTCATGCTTGTTCATTTGCTTAATGCAGATAGTGCCCAAGTAGTTAATAGGGGAGAGGCTTTACTGGCTGAGCTCGCTTTCGATCAACCTGAAAGGTTTTATGTAGCAGGGGGAACGACCAAACTGGCACTCGATCAATACAAAATGCCTGTGTCCGAATCAGAGCTTAAATCCGGGCAGCATATTATCCTTTGCGATGCAAAGCAAACGATCCGTAATCATTATGACCTAAATAAAGAGGAAGAAGTACGTGAATTGATTCACCACATCACTATTGTACTTCCTCGACTGCAAGAAAAAGACATTATTTTCAAACGAGAAACGGAAAAGTAATCTTATGGAAGCAAATTTGCAGTTAGCTAAAAAATTGAACATCGGAGCTTGGATTGTCTCCGCACTGGTTATTGCATTAGTGGTCATTATGCGGGAAGTGAAAATTCCTCTGCCTGAAGGCATGAGCTTTAGTTTTTTGCCGCCTTTTCACGCCACACTCAACGCACTTACGGCTGTCGTTTTGGTGATTGCATACGTATTTATTCGACAGAAAAAAGTCAAGCAACATCAGTCCGCCATGTTAGTGGCTATTGGGCTATCGGTACTATTTTTATTATCTTATGTAGCCTATCATATCACTACTCCGGATACCATTTTCGGAGATATCAACCACGACGGACAATTGGTGGAAGCAGAGTTGGCTGCGGTTGCCTCTATCCGCCCCTTTTACCTAGTGTTACTAATTAGTCATATTACGCTGGCTGGCTTGATTCTGCCTTTCATTTTATTTACATTTATTAGAGCATATACCAATCAGATCAACCGACACAGAAAAATGGCGAGATGGGTATATCCAATCTGGTTGTACGTGGCCATTACCGGGCCGATCTGCTATTATATGCTAATGCCATATTATCCGTAAGAAAAACTAAAGAGATGTTGAATAATAAATATATTAAAGTGTTGGGGTTAATGGCACTCATTTTTGTATTCATGAGTGTTTTTGCATTCGATTTAGATGCTCAGTGCCCCATGTGTAAGATGGCTGCTGAGAGTAATCTGAAAGCCGGGGGTACGCAAGGTCGTGGCCTCAATAACGGTATCCTGTATCTTTTGAGTACGCCTTATCTCATTATTGGCGGTATTGCCTATGTTTGGTGGCGTAATCGCAAAAAACAAACAGATGAAGGTCTTGAAGAAGCAGCACCAACAACATAGATGCACTTCATTCTAATAAAAAAGCACCTGTTGTGATTATCGCGACAGGTGCTTTTTTTGTCCATATCCTTCCATTCATTTTGCTTTCGCAAAATACAGCACATGCAGTCACTTAAAAATCGCTGATCATTGAGACTTGGCATCCTTTTATAGACAAAAAACAGAAAATGAATTTCGGTGACAACCGGCTGAGAAAAAGAAATTCAAAGCTTACTGCCATCAAACCCAAAACATGAGATTGCGTATTTTCCAACCAAGAGGACAAGCTATTTAGGACATCGTTTTTGACTACCAAATTCCGAATTAAAGTATAGACCGCTAAATAGGGATTTGATTTCTATTTGTGGCTTTTTTTCATTATATTCGCAATGCTGTGAAGCCTATGCCAATTCTGGTTGCTCTCACTTATTGGTTATAATCATACACCTTCCGAGAGTTTTTATTCATCATTTCAGCTTCGTGGCACCATACTTATTACAGTTAGGATAACATTAGCGAGAACACTTACATGTTATGTAATCAGGACTCTTATGTCCTTCTGATTCTTTTACTGGCCAAATGATGATGTCAGTACCACTATACCTGTGCCCTGAAGATATCTTGTAAAATTGATTGTTCATTAATCGTCTAAAAAATCTCAGTTATGGAGAAGTACCAAGCATTTACACTTCGTAATTTTAGATCTATTCCTCAAATAGATCAGTATCTGTCTGAAGAAGAACGCTTTGCTATCGAAGTGGTGGGCAATGTTTTGCCATTTAAAGCCAATAATTATGTCGTCGATCAATTAATCAACTGGGATAATTATAAAGAAGACCCCATCTATATTCTGACTTTTCCTCAAAAAGATATGTTAGAAAAGGACCATTTTGACGAAATGGCCATGGCTATCAAAGGCGGAGCTAGCAAGAGTGAACTTAAGCTAGTTGCCAATAAAATTAGACTGGAACTCAACCCTCACCCGGCTGGACAACTTGAGAAGAATGTTCCTATGGTCGATGATATCCGACTGACAGGTGTGCAACATAAGTACCGCGAAACCATGTTGTTTTTTCCAAGCCAAGGCCAAACTTGCCACGCTTATTGTACCTTTTGCTTTAGATGGCCGCAGTTTGTAGGGATGAATGAACTTAAATTCGCGATGCGCGATGTCGAGCTGATTATTGCTTATTTGCGGGAACACCCGAATGTAACAGATATTCTCTTTACGGGAGGTGATCCGTTGATCATGAAAACAAAAATTATAGAGTCTTATGTAGATGCACTTATTGATGCAAAAATACCAAATCTGAAGACAATTCGCTTTGGTACTAAAGCATTAGGTTATTGGCCACAGCGATTCACCAAAGATGCAGATGCAGACCAGCTTCTTCGCGTTTTTGAAAAAGCTAAAAAGGCAGGTATCCATATTGCGCTGATGGCGCATTTCAATCATCCACAAGAGCTACAAACGGAAGAAGTGAAATTGGCCATTGACCGGGTATTAAACACCGGATCGGTTATTCGTTCTCAGTCTCCGGTAATGCGCGGTATCAACGATAATGCTGATGCTTGGGCCACTATGTGGCAACAGCAAGTAGAACTAGGATGCGTGCCATATTACTTCTTTGTAGCTAGAGATACTGGTGCTCAAGATTATTTTGCCGTAGAGCTGGAAAGAGCATGGAGAATTTTTAGAAATGCCTACCAAAAGGTAAGTGGTGTTGCCAGAACGGTAAGAGGACCAAGTATGTCGGCTGGCCCAGGTAAAGTACATATTGTGGGGGTTTCTGAAGTAAATGGAGAAAAAGTATTTGTGCTTCAATTTTTGCAAGGACGAAATCCCGATTGGGTATGCCGTCCATTTTTTGCCAAGTATGATCCGAAAGCTATTTGGCTGGATGATTTGTACCCGGCTTTCGGGGAAGAACAGTTTTTCTTTGAAAATGAGTACAAAATCAACCGTAAAAAAATGTCCGGAACATCTAGACTTGAGCCGGAATTAATTTAATATACCGTGTAAATTGATAAAGAAGATGAAGGTTTTTCTTTCATCTTCTTTTGTTTTTTACGACTTATTCGTTTTTTGTAGATTATTATTCTCTATAATTCATTTTTATGGGAAAGAGACAAAACGTTAGAGTCGATATTAATCTGAATATCAGAGGCCTGAAAAAATCTGCAACCCTTGCCATCAATGAACGAACGCGAGCATTGGCTGATGAAGGCAGAAAGGTTTACAAACTAGGTTTTGGACAGTCACCATTTCCGGTTCCTGAAATTGTCACCAATGCTTTGAAGGACAATGCTCATCAAAAGGACTATTTGGCTGTAATGGGGCTACCTGAGCTCAGAGAAGCAATCGCAAGTTCTTATCAACGAAGCCATAATCTGAATTATACAAAAGATAATGTACTGATTGGCCCAGGCTCTAAGGAGTTGCTATTCATCTTACAATTAGTGTATTATGGCGATTTGGTCATCCCGACACCAAGTTGGGTATCCTACTCTCCTCAGGCACTAATCGTAGGTCGTCGGGTAAATTGGGTGAAAACGCATGCTGAAAATGATTGGCGCTTGACGCCAGAAGAGCTGGAGAAGGTTTGTAGCATCGACCCAAGTCGTCCACGTATTGTCATCTTAAACTATCCTTCCAATCCGACTGGGGCGACTTACACTCTGGAACGCTTGAAAAAACTAGCAGAAGTTGCTCGTAGATTTAAAGTGATTTTGTTGTCCGATGAAATCTATGGCGAATTACATCATACCGGTAAGCATATTCCGATCGCACGATTTTATCCAGAAGGAACGATCATCAGCAGTGGTTTGTCGAAGTGGTGTGGTGCAGGTGGTTGGCGCTTGGGGATGTTTGTATTTCCAGAAGAATTGCAATGGTTGCAGGAAGCCATGGCTGTGGTGGCCAGCGAAACATTTACAGCAACAAGCGCACCTATCCAATATGCAGCAGTTACAGCATTTCGCGAAAGCGAGGAAATCAATACTTACTTACATCATGCCCGGCGCATTTTAAGGATATTAGGCAAAACAATGCATCAAATCCTGACAGATGCCCATATATTTTGCCCAAAACCACAGGGAGGCTTCTATTTATTCCCTAATTTCTCGAGTTATGCCGACAAATTAAAACGCAAAGGCGTTTTTGCCAGTGACCAGCTCTGCGAAGCATTATTAGAAGATACAGGCGTTGCTTTATTGCCGAGTTATGACTTTGGTCGCCCTTCGGAAGAATTGACGGCCCGCCTGTCATATGTCGATTTTGATGGAGCAAAAGCCTTGGAAGCGGCTATGGCTTATGGCGATAAACCACTGGATCAGAAGTTTTTGAAGGATAATTGCCCTCGAATGCTGGAAGCTGCGCAATTAATGGTCGATTGGTTAAACCAATTATAAAATACAGGATAATGTTTTCATATATCGACAAAAAAGATTGCGAATAATTTATATTTGTTCCGAAAAAGTT
>JALEHC010000009.1 GCA_022763215.1 Saprospiraceae bacterium | reverse complement strand
TTAATTTGATGGGCTGGGATGATGAAGGTACAGACAACAACGGACAGCACTATTACGATTTGGCATTAGCCGTATCACCAACAGATCCTGATTTTATCTTAGTAGGAGGGGGCAATTTATGGGAATCAAGAGATGGTGGCCAAACTTTTAATTGTCCGGCAGCCTGGAATGAGGCTCATCTTGATCGGTATGTACATGCCGACATTCACGACATTCATTTTTTGGAGAATGATCACATCTGGGTAGCTTGTGACGGAGGTATTTTTTATTCCAAAAACCAAAATGCAGAATCTCCGTTTGAGCACCGAATTTATGGTATTGCAGCAACCGAATTCTGGGGCTTTGAAGCCGGGTTTTGGAATGATGAAGTGATGCTAGGAGGCGCTTACCACAATGGAACCCAACTCAAAAATGGGAATGTTTATGAAAATGGCTGGGTAAGTATAGATGGTGGTGACGGTAGTGGCGGAGATGTGAACAACGGTACTGATAACGAAGTCTATACCTTTAACAATATCAAAAAGCTATCTGATAGCCGTACTGAATATATGGGACTGAGGTTTTTTCCACAAAAACCAAAGACCAATTCGATGGTTGGCCTTTCAACGAGTATTGTACCCGCACCACATTGTTATGAAACACAATTTTTTGGTGGCGAGGATGGTGGCTTGTGGAAAACGGAAGACAACCACTTGTCTGTCCAAAAAGTATATGATTTTCCGGAAACGGAAAACGTAGCTGATATCGAAATCGGATGGAATAATACAGATACGATTTATGTGACGACTTGGGATAGCTACGATGGCCCCAAAAAAGTATATCGTACAAGAAACGGCGGCCAAAGCTGGATCGATATTACACCCTCAGAAGCAGTATTTGACGAAAGTCGGGAAATCCCTTACGACCTGGTGGTAAGCGATGAAAGCGCAGATATTGTATGGCTGGCTCGTGTGGGAAGACCTACCGGAGATTTGAAAAAAGTATTTCGTTCAGATGATGGCGGAGATAGCTGGATCAATATTACGACACCGGATTTGGCAGGCGAAGTGCTGACGAATATTACCTATCAAAGAGGTAGTCAGGATGCATTGTATCTGGGAACTAGTCGCACCGTTTATTTCAAAGATGCGGGTCAGGAAAACTGGGAGATGTACAATAATGGTCTTCCACTGAGTACGTTTTCTCGTCGATTGCAACTCAATTATCGAACAGGAAGTTTGCTCAATGGTACTAATCGCTCTGTTTGGCGAAGCCCTGTAAAAAATCATTATCCGCCTAAAGCACAAATAACCGTCGACAAAACAAGGACGGATTGTGCCCGAGATACCTTTTATTTTACCGATTATTCCGCACTTCATGCTGCCAATGCGAGTTGGGAATGGTCTTTTTCGGGGGCTGTTTATGTTAGTTCGACCACTGAGCGTACCGTAAAAGTCGTGTTTGGGAATACAGGCCAATATGATGTTAGTCTAACTGTAACTAATGCTTTGGGTAGTGACACGCAAACACTCGAAAACTTTATAAGCGTAGGTAATAAGTGTCAGGCAGAACCCTTCCCGGGGCAAGCATTGGCTACTAATGAAGCTGGAGATTTTCTGGAAGTTCAGGATGCTGGCCTACATTCCAATACGCTGACTTTTTCGGCCTGGGTAAAGCCAAAGGGGATACAAAATAACCTTACAGGTATACTGATCAATGATAGCCCGACTGCTGGATTAAATCTCAAGTATAATAATGAACTAGGCTATCATTGGAAAGGAGGTAATATTCACGCAGATTGGAGTAGTGGCTTGTATTTGCCACCCCATCAATGGTCTTATGTGGCTATGGTTGTTCAGTCTAACAAACTGACTATTTACCTCAATGATCAAAAAGCAGAACGATCCATTTTGATGGAGCCGATTACTTTTAATAATTTCAAAGTAGGAAGTTATAGAGGGTGGTTGACCCGCAACTTTTTTGGTGAAATTGACGAAGTAGCTATTTGGAATCGAGCATTGTCGCAAGATGAAATTCGCCGTTGGCGGCATTTGACTAAAGAAGGGCTCGCAAATCCACAAAGCAGTTTGTACGATGAAACCCTTTGGGCTTATTATCAATTTAATGATGAGGGAGCGCTTATTTATGATCGAGCTGGAGCGCATCACGGAAGTCTGAATGGTGATTTTGCAATGCTGCCTGCGTCTTCTGCACCAGTGGGCGGTGGTAAATCTGCTGCTTTATGGATTGATGATGGTGGCACCTATAATTTTGAAGATGCCAAAGTGACATTTTATTTCCCGCAAGGTGGAAGTTATCCAGAAGAAGAGTTGGTGGTCAGTCGTCTCGAAGTTCCTCCAAGTGGTGGTTTGACAGAAGCACCTTATTGGATTGTAAATAACTATGGTAATCCAGTGGTGAGCGCTGTGGATAGCATTCGATTTGATGGGCCATTCCCTCCGCCGACTGAGGATATGCCGGTGAGTATTTTTCACCTGTATCGCAGGCCAGCCAATGCGCATGGCCAAAACTGGGAGCTCAACATTGATGAAGCAGACTTGGAAGACTTTATGGATGTGGGGATGAGCGAAATTCGGTTTAATGATTGTGAATTACTTGATCGTTTCGGACAATTATTGCTTAGTCGCGAACCGAAACTGCCGAGTGCGAGCATTCATTTTCGGGCTAATCCGATGGACGGTGGCCATGTAAAAGTGGCTTGGGAAACCGAATATTTGCAAGATGTGACGTATTTCGAAGTAGAAAAAAGCACAGATGGCCGCAATTGGGCGGTGTGTAGTCCGATTTACCGCAAGGGGATGCAGGAAACTTTTGATTTTCTGGATCAATTTGCATTTGGGGCGTCAGATCAGCAACAAGAATTGCAATATCGACTTAAAATTTACCAGTCAGATGATCAATATCGGTATTCACCAATTCGAATAGTGCGTCAGCCTATGGCAGGCATGGCATTTCGGCTTTCGCCAAATCCGACGGATGACTGGTTATACCTGGATATTGACAGTCAAATATTGGGCGATGTAATACTGGAAGTATTTGCCTCGAGCGGGCAACTGATGTGGCAGCAGTCATTGAGTTTAAGCAAAGGGCATGATCGTTTTGGAATTAACCTTGGAAACTTTCCTACCGGAATATACCAATTGCGATTGCATTTACCATTTGACGAAAGTCAACAACAAGGAAGCCAGTCAATCACCAAAAGAATAGTCGTTCGCTAAAAGTTCTGATGCAGGTTTTATAAATTAGTGCATTCCGAACTAAAATAGCAAAGATGAAGACGATTAAAGGACCTGCACTATTTTTGGCGCAGTTTATGGGCGACGAAGCGCCCTTTAATAGCCTGGAAAATATTTGTAAATGGGCCGCTGATTTAGGATATAAAGGGGTACAAATTCCTACTTGGGAAAGTCGATTGATTGACCTGAAAACAGCAGCTGAAAGCAAAACATATTGTGATGAGTTGAAAGGTAAAGTTGCTTCTTTTGGACTCGAAATCACCGAACTTTCCACCCACCTTCAAGGACAATTGGTCGCTGTGCACCCGGTTTATAACCAATTATTCGATGGGTTTGCACCAGCAGAATTTCACAATAAACCAGAAGCCAGAACGGCATGGGCGGTCAATCAGATGTTGTATGCTGCCAAAGCGAGCCGCAATATGGGGCTGGATGCGCACGTGAGTTTTTCGGGAGCATTGCTCTGGCCTTTTATGTATCCATGGCCACAGCGTCCAGCTGGTTTGGTAGAAACTGGGTTTGAAGAACTGGCGAAGCGGTGGAAACCTATTCTGGATGCCTATGACGAAGTGGGCGTAGATGTGTGTTATGAATTGCACCCGGGCGAAGATTTGCACGATGGTGCTTCATTTGAGATGTTTTTGGATGCGCTGGATGAACATCCGCGTGCCAATATCAATTACGATCCGAGTCACTTCATTTTACAATCACTTGATTATTTGACGTTTATTGACATTTATCACGAGCGGATTAAAGCATTTCATGTAAAAGATGCCGAATTTAACCCGACGGGGCGTCAGGGCGTATATGGAGGATATCAGAGCTGGATTAATCGGGCTGGTCGTTTCCGTTCATTGGGTGACGGGCAGGTTGATTTTAAAGGCATTTTTAGCAAATTGTCGCAGTATGATTATGATAGTTGGGCCGTGCTAGAGTGGGAATGTTGTATCAAGAGTCCGGAGCAAGGTGCTCGGGAAGGAGCAACTTTCATTCAAGAGCATATCATTGAAGTGACCGACAAGGCATTTGATGATTTTGCGGGTACTGGTGCCGATGAAGCATTGAATAAGAAAACACTTGGTTTGTGATACGCAAACAATGGTCAACCTGGGATGCCTATACCATACCTTCCTCTTTCCTGAGTGCCCGATTGGCGATACTCTTGTTTGTGGGGGATTTGGTATTAGGCATTTTGGGATATATGTGGATAGAAGACTTCCGATTTTCGGATGCTTTTTATATGGTGATGATCACCATATCAACTGTCGGGTATACTGAAGTACAACCCCTGACGGAACCCGGCCGTTTGTTTACTTCTGTTTATATTTTGGCCAATATTGGGGTTTTTGCTTATAGCTTGTCTGTATTCACTTATTATGTCATTCAAGGGGAGATATTTAAAACGATGCACTCAAATTTGATCAATAAAAAAATTGAGGGCCTTAATAATCACATTATTATTTGTGGTTTTGGCCGATATGGAAGAGAGATGGCAAATCATTTTTATGATCAAAATCTACCTTTTGTTATCATCGATCATGATGCGGAAAAGATTGCAGAGATCCAGGTTTCAGAAGAACGCCTTCTGTATGTTTTGGAAGATGCTACCCACGATGAGGCTTTGCTTCATGCGGGCATTGAGCGTGCACAAGCGATCATTTGTGCCCTTCCAGATGATTCTGACAATGTATTTATCGTACTCACCGCCCGCCAACTCAATCCATATCTGAATATTATTAGTCGAGCTAAGCATTCCAAAACCCAGAAAAAATTGCTCAAAGCGGGAGCAGATCATGTGGTCATGCCGGAGCAAATTGGTGGTTTTTACATGGCTACTTTGGTGAGCAAACCGGGAGCGGTGGAGTTTTTTACTTTCCTGACCAATGAAGCTCAGTCAGACATTGGGTTTGAAGAAATTACTTTTGAAAACCTACCCTTTGAGTGTCAAAATAAATCTATTCGCGATTTGAATATTCGTAAAGCGACAGGCGCAAATATCATCGGCTTCAAACAACCTGATGGCGAGTATATTGTGAATCCTTCTCCGGATACAATCATTATTCCTAATTCGAGTTTTATTGTTTTGGGCGACAGCCACCAACTCAACCAGTTGCGGACTTATTTGCTGGATGTGAAATAGCCTAAGTCGAGGACCTGATTACCAAATTGGTATCAATAATCCTTTTCTTAATAATTTCTCGGTTAGGTTCGAGTAACTCAATCAACAAGTCAGCAGCCGTAAGGCCAACCTTGGCGGCCGAATGCTCGATATAAGTGATATTGGGCTTGAAAAAGTGTGGAAAATCACCATTACTAATCGTAATAATCGCTAATTCTTCCGGAATTTTGAGGTCTGTTTTTTGAATGGCTTGCATAATACCGACTAGCAATTCGTCGCTCATGGCAAAAATAGCATCTGGCTGATCAGCATGATCCAGCACTGCGGTCATGGCTGCCCGTGCCTGAGCTGTACTATTAGCAAAACGGCAAAAGTGCTCTGGGATTGGCATATTATATTGCTGGAGCGTAGATCGAAATCCCTCAAAACGCATTCTGGACATGGTCAGTTTTTCATCGCCAAAAAATCCACAAATCTTTTTCCGACCTGTACCGATAAGGTGCTCAATCGCTTTTTTTACGGTCTGCTGGTCGTCGATAACTACTATAGGGGTATCTTCTTTTTCGAGTACCCGATCAAAGTACACGACGGGTA
>JALEHC010000132.1 GCA_022763215.1 Saprospiraceae bacterium | reverse complement strand
AAGATAAAAGTATGATGAGCGAGATAATCAATGTGCTCAGACTAGTGGCTCGAGGCAGATAAACATATATATTTGCAAAATCTTGGATAAGCCACTGTGACCAGAGAAAACCAGTCGATAACCATTGTAATGGAACCCATATATTGCGCTCCCGTTTAGTGATGGTTGTTTCGATAAATCGTTTTTCTACTGCTTTGGTAATTAGGATATAAATAATGATTGCAGCTCCAAAAGCGACTAGGTAACCAGACATAGACTTAATGACCATGTTTTGGAGGTTTTTCTCATTAAAGAAGGTAAGAATGAGAAAAGAAGTACTGACCGGAATACCTGTACGTGTAAGTGCCATCAGTACCAGAGGTGGGAGTATATAATACCAAGCAAAAGGAGAGGGGAGTGGGTATTTTTCCAGACGACCATAAGATACATCGCCACCATAATTTACCCAACCAATAACAAGGGTCGTGGCCAAAATACCTCCTGCAAACAGCCAAAGGATGTACCAAGGGCGATCTTCATTAGAAGAAAGAAAAGTACCAAGCGTTTGGATACTATCATTACCAACTACCGAATAACCGGCAAGGATAAAACCAAACCACATAAAAAATAAGGAATAGTCCATTGTTGTATAGATATTGTTTGTTGTTCAATCGAATTCGTAAAATTAAACTTAAAGCTAAGATCGGCAAAGATAGATTGGGTTAATTAATTGTTTATTAGGGTTTTGCATGAATTAACGCAAAGTTAACGTTAGGGTAATGTTGAGTTAGTCGTTGTAAAATAGCTTTGCACCAAATTAATAAAAACTCAAAGTTTATGAATCTGAGATTTCTTTTAGCATTATTGGCTATGGTAGCTTTGGTTTTCACATCTTGCGATGATGACAATCCAGCTCCATCTTTTGACAACCCAACTGTAACTGCTCCTACAACTATTGTAAACCTTGCGAGTGGTGTAACTGGTCAGTCTGTTACTTTCGACGTAACTTTTGACTCTGAGTTGACTGCTTCTTACAGCGCAACTGGTTCTAACGTTACAATTTCTAACCCATCTGGCGATGTTGCTGGTGGTTCTGTAACAATCAATTTCGATGCTGGTACTACTACTGGTGGTGCTTCTATCACTTTGACTGTAACTGACTCTGAAGGTCAGTCTGCTTCTGGTACTGCAGTATTCACTGTTGATCAGCCAGTTGTACGTGTAACTAGTAACGTATCTTCTGATGCAACTTGGACTGCAGATAACACTTACATCCTAGGTGGTCGTATCGCTGTTACAGACGGTGCAACTTTGACAATTGAGCCAGGTACAGTAATCAAAGGTGAAGCTGGTACAGGTGTTAACGCTACTGCATTGTTGGTAGCTCGTGGATCTATGATCAACGCTGTTGGTACTGCATCTCTTCCAATTATCTTCACATCTGTAGCTGATGAAATCACTCCTGCTGATGTAGCTGCTGGTAACTATGCTAGCCCTAACTTGGATCCAGACATTAACGGTCTTTGGGGTGGTGTTATCATCCTTGGTAACGCTCCAATTTCTGCTTCTAATGATGATATGGATATAAGTGAGGTTGCTATCGAAGGTATTCCTTCTACTGATCCTAACGGTTTGTACGGTGGTAACAATGCTGCTGACAACTCTGGTTCTTTCAGCTATGTTTCTATCCGTCACGGTGGTTCTAACATTGGTGCTGGTAACGAGATCAACGGTTTGACGCTTGGTGGTGTAGGTTCTGCTACTACTATCAGCAATATCGAGGTTGTTGCTAACCAGGATGATGGTGTTGAATGGTTCGGTGGTACAGTTTCTGTATCAAACGTTGTTGTTTGGAACGCAGGTGATGATGCAATCGATACTGACCAAGCTTGGGCTGGTACACTTGATAACTTCGTTGTAGTTACTCCATCTGGTAGCTGCTTTGAGCTAGACGGTCCTGAAGGAACTCTAGTTGAGCGTCACGCTATCACTAATGGTTCTGTTGTAGCTATCAACGGTTCACGTACTACTGGTGGTCTTTTGATCGATACAGATAGCGGTACTCCAGTTGACATGAGCAACGTACACTTCGTAGGTCCATTGTTCACTACTGATGACGATGGTAACGTAGATGAGTACTTGGTAATGACAGATGACGAAGTTGCAGCTTCAACTTTCTCTAATGTAACTTTCGATATCGACGCTGCTGATCTTATCAACTTGATGGAGCAAGGTGGTCCAATCCCTGCTGGTATCTCTGCTGGTGGTTCTCCACAGGCTGATGTATCTGTTTTCGGATGGACATGGGCTAACGAAGTTGGTGGATTGGACGGTCTATAAGCCGACGATCTATATAAGCTATTGTTGAGTGTACATTGATTGGATATGCTCTTTAATAGGTATAAAAAATTAATCATTCAATATTAGTTTTCCATGGATAGTGAAAAGATTGTAAAAGGTCTTTTCACTATTCTCTTATTAGGACTTTTTCTATAAAAAATCGATGAGACACGTATAGTCGATACTTCTGAAAATATTACAAGGTCAAACAAATCGATTGTACGGGTTCCATTGTGCAGAAAGTTTTTTGCACAATGGCTAGATGCAAAAAACTTTATTCAAATGAAAAATATTCTATTACTCACCCTATTCTCATTGATGGCAACTTTGGTTGTCGCACAGGAGGGAATCATTAGAGGTACTGTTTTTGATGATGGATTTGGCGAAAGCGTAATCGGTGCTAACGTAGCTTTGGCAGAAGATCCTTCCATTGGTACTTCTACAGATTTGGATGGTGCATTTTCTATCTCTGTTGCACCTGGTACTTATACTGTTACTGTATCTTATATTGGTTATCAAACCGTTTCCATTTCTGATGTTGTCGTTACGGATGGAGAGGTAACCGTTCTTGGTGAGATTCGTATCTCTGAGGCTAGTGAACAGCTTGAAGAGGTAGTTGTAACTGCGAAAGCGATTCGTACTACAGAAGTAGCACTTTTGACGGTTAAGAAAAAGTCATCCGTAATGATGGACGGTATTTCTTCTGCACGTATGCAGTTGACAGGTGACGGTACAGCAGTAGAAGCTGCTAAGCGTGTAACGGGTGTGTCTATCGAAGGTGGTAAATATGTATATGTTCGTGGTTTGGGTGACCGTTACTCAAAAACAACTTTGAATGGTGTAGATGTTCCTGGTCTTGATCCAGACAGAAACACCCTCCAAATGGATATTTTCCCTACTAACCTTATCGATAACATCGTTATCAGCAAGAACTTTACAGCTGATATGCCAGCAGATTTCACAGGTGGTTTGTTGAATATTCAAACCAAAGATTTTCCGGATGAAGAAAACTTTAGCGTTTCTGTAGGTCTTTCTTACAATCCGGATATGCACCTGAATTCTGATTGGTTGACAGATGTAGGTGGTGACACCGATTTCCTTGGTTATGACGATGGTACTCGTGAAATCCCTGCTGACGCATTGTCTGACAATATTCCTACTCCAATTAGCGGTGCTTCTGATCAGGAAGTAACAGATTTCGTACAAAGCTTCAATCCGAATTTGGCAGCTCAACGTGAAAATAGCTTCCTTGATTTTAGTGCGGGACTTTCTTATGGTAACCAGTCTATCTTGAAGAATGATGCCAAATTGGGATATATCTTCTCTTTGTCGTATAAGACAAACTATACTTTCTATGATGATGTATTCTATGGCGAATACCAGCGTAATGCCAATGATGAAACGGTAAATGAATTGGTTTACGCAAACATTCAGGAAGGTCAGCTGGGTGAAAAGAACGTATTAATTGGTGTATTGGGTGGTCTTGCTTACAAAACTAAGCGTAATAAGTACCGTTTGACCGCTATGCGCTTGCAAAATGGTGAGTCTCGTGCCGCTCAGTTTTCTATCGACGATAATGGTTCTGCAGTAGGTCACTCTGGTTACCTTGCGGAATCAGACAACTTGGAATACAATCAGCGTTCTTTGACCAATGTACTTTTGAATGGTACACACGTAAACGAAGAAACAGGTTGGGAAATCGACTGGCGTCTGTCTCCAACATGGTCTACTTTGGATGATCCGGACATTCGTAAAACAGCCTTTACGACTGACCAGGTAGGTGGTCCAGTATTTAACGCTGGTGCAGGTGGTAACCCTTCTCGTATTTGGCGTTCATTATCAGAGATCAACGCTATTGCAAAAGTTGACTTCACAAAAGATTACTCTTTATTTGGTGAAGACGCGAAGTTGAAATTTGGCGCAAGCCACACTTACAAAGATCGTGAATACGAAATCTTGTTCTTCGACGTACAGTTTTTCGGTGGAAACCAAGACTGGGAAGCTGCTGATCCTAATTTGGTACTTGATCCTAAAAATATCTATCCAAATTCACCAAACATCTATTTCCAGTCTGGTAATAGTGATCCAAACCCGAACCAATACCAGTCTGACGTAAATAATACAGGTGTTTATGTGTCGAACGAATTTTTCCCTTTCCCTAAATTGAAAACAATTTTGGGTGTACGTGCAGAAAATTTTGTTCAGCGCCATACAGGTCGTGACCAGTTGGCTGCTCAGGGCAACCCAGAAGGTAGATCACTGGATAATGAAGAAGTGTTGAACTCTTTGGATTTCTTCCCAACTGCTAACTTCATCTACGAATTGACTGAAGAGCAAAACTTGAGAGCTTCTTATTCCAGAACAATAGCTCGTCCTTCATTCAAAGAATTGTCTTTTGCACAGATTTTGGACCCGGTAACCAATCGTATTTTCAATGGAACTTTGTTCCAAACAGGAGACTGGGATGGTAACTTGGTCGAAACTCGTATCGATAACATTGACCTTCGTTGGGAAAGATTCTTGCCAGGTGGTCAGATTTTCTCTGTAAGTGCTTTCTACAAGAACTTTGACAGCCCAATCGAATTGGTGCGTATTCCTGAACAGCAGACAACGCCAGAATTCCAGCCTCGTAACGTAGGTAATGGTAGAGTATACGGTGTGGAAGTAGAGGTTAGAAAGAACTTTGCTTTCATTTCTGAAAGCTTGAGTCGTTTGGCTTTCAGTGGTAACGTAACTTTCGTAGAATCTCAAATCGATATGACTGAAACAGAGTTTCAGGCTCGTAAAAACTTTGAGCGTGAAGGTGAAAATATCGAAAATACCCGCGATATGGCTGGTCAGGCACCATATGTTATCAACGCTGGTTTGACTTACGGTGATTCTGAAACTGGTCTTGATATTGGTCTTTTCTACAACGTTAAAGGAGAGACATTGACGATCGTAGGTAGTGGTTTGTATCCAGATATTTACTTCCAGCCATTCCACAGCTTGAACTTCAGCATCAACAAGCGTTTGGGCGAAGACAAGAATACAGCGATCGACTTCAAAGTATCTAACATCCTTAATGATAAAAGAGAAAGTTTCTTCCAGTCATTTAACGCAGATGATCAAATCTTCTCTCGTTTGAGCCCTGGAATTACTTTCGGAATCGGCTTTAGCCACAAATTCTAATCCTGAATAATAGCAATTGCACTTTCGTGCAAATAAATCTCAACGATTTTTTCCAAGTCCCCTTTCATCTTTTGATGGAAGGGGACTTGTTTTCTACCACATGGTTATTCTTTTATTTTCGAAATCAATATGACAGGTGTATGAGCTAAAAAACGGATAGCCCAATACTCCGTCAATGTTTAGCTCGGTTGAAGTTCGAAGCGGTGTGAGGTCTAGCGTCAAAAATTTTTGTTCGGCAAAGAAATTACCTTTTTTAGACTGTAGTTTTAAGTAACCACTTTGTACCAGATCAATTTGCTGATCAAGGCCTCTGATCTGCTCGGTATCATCCTTCGAAAAATAAGCTTTCAAATCTTTTTCAGCCCATTTTTGATCAATCAGATTGCCACCTGATCCGGTATCAATACCAAAGCGTAATGCTTTCCCCTCCACCTCCAGCGTTACCACGGGAAGATGGTTTTCTATCTCAAAAGATAGTTGATACTTTGGGATAAAAGAATCCGTAAAATTTTTCTGTTTTTTTGAACTGAGCAAAATCTGTCGCTCTGAAAAATTGATAACCAGGTTTAAATCTTTTAGTGCTTCATATCCGATCAGCCCCAAAATATCTTGCTGCAAGCTTTCTTCTAAATGACTTAGGTCAATGGCCATCGCTTTAACAGAAGTCTTCTCAAAGCCCCCCCAAATCATGTGTTGGATGGTGGTTTCATGTACCTTCATTTCACGGCTTACGCTAAATGCTTGAACGGCTTGTTGTTTGGATGTTTTTTGGTTAATCACAATGCCGGGAGCACCAGTGTCCAGAATCAAGAAACCTTTGTTACCATCAATTTCGGCAGCAACAAGAATTTTGCCTTTTACCAGTTGAAATGGAATTGTTTTGTAGGGTAGATGGGCGTTTTTTTCTGGTTTTTCGGAGAAGTCTCTTACCTTCCGGTTTAATAATGCAATGTCGCTTTGTGGTCGTGCCTGGCAGATCACAAAAAATGCGATCGCCATGATTAAATATTTTTTCATAATTCACCTCTTTTTGGTTAATTAAAACCTTCTTTCGTTCTACACAAGAATGATTGTTTGTTAATTCAGTGTTAACTGAATATTAATCAAAGGTAAATTATATAACATGGAAAAGCAAATTTTGTTTATTATTTGTAAACAATGTTGAGCTGTGTTCTGTTAACTCCTTTATTCATGCTGGTTTTGAAAAAGACGATAATTTAATTTCAGTCAATTTGCCAGTTACGCCATAATTTCTCATTATTTAATTAACTTTGCATCCCGTAACGTAAGCAACCAATCAGTATGACTAAGTATATTTTTGTTACGGGCGGGGTCACCTCTTCCCTCGGAAAAGGAATCATTGCAGCTTCTTTGGCGAAACTACTTCAAGCCAGAGGCTTTCAGGTAACCATTCAAAAGTTTGATCCATATCTCAATGTCGATCCAGGCACACTCAATCCTTATGAGCATGGCGAATGCTATGTAACAGATGATGGTGCCGAAACCGATCTTGACCTTGGACACTACGAACGTTTCCTGAACACACCAACTTCTCAGGCTAATAATGTTACTACAGGCCGGATTTACCAAACGGTAATCAACAAGGAACGGGCTGGTGATTACCTAGGCAAAACCGTACAGGTAATTCCTCATATCACGGATGAGATCAAACGCCGGGTGCAGCTACTCGGCAATTCCAGTGAATATGATATCGTGATTACAGAACTTGGAGGTACAGTTGGCGATATCGAATCGCTTCCATATCTCGAATCTCTTCGTCAATTGCGATGGGAACTTGGAACGGATAATTGCCTCGTGGTTCATCTCACACTAATTCCTTACCTGAAGGCGGCTAAAGAGCTGAAAACCAAGCCAACACAACATTCGGTTAAAGAATTACTTAATACAGGTATTCAACCCGATATTTTGGTCTGCCGTACCGAGCATCCAATTCGAATGGACATTCGGCGAAAGCTAGCCCTGTTTTGTAATGTGGACGTAGGCTCTGTCATTGAGGCTATGGATGCTGATAGTATCTATGATGTACCGATCAAAATGTTGAAGGAAAATCTGGATACAACGGTCATCTCCAAACTACGATTAAAAGATAAAAAAGAACCAGACCTGAAGGCCTGGAATACTTTCCTCAATAAACTTCGCAATCCATCCAGAGAAGTGAGTATCGGTTTGGTTGGAAAATACAACGAACTCCAAGATGCTTACAAGTCAATCCATGAGGCATTTGTGCATGGTGGCGCGGTCAATGAATGTAAAGTCAATGTGGTTCCTGTGCATTCCGAAAGGGTAGAGGATTACGACGATACTCGTTTGAAGGCATTATTGGCTCGCTTTGATGGCATTT
>JALEHC010000131.1 GCA_022763215.1 Saprospiraceae bacterium | reverse complement strand
ATCCTCCCATCAAATAATCTTCAATCACCGTTTCGATATCACCTGCCCCTAAAAACAGTAGTACTTCCGGGTTTCGCTTTCGCAAAATCTCTACCAACTCGTTTTTTGAGCATCTTAACTTACGCTCATTATTCATTTTGTCAAAGATAATTTCACTGCTTACGCCTTCCATCGGTAACTCTCTGGCCGGATAAATATCCAACAAAATGATTTCATCTAATTCGTCCAGTGCTTCCGCAAATCCTTCTGCAAAATCTCTCGTTCGAGAATACAAATGAGGCTGAAAAGCGCCGCTTATTTTTTTATCCGGGAATAACTCTTTTGCAGCACCAATAGCCGCTTTCAATTCCGTCGGATGATGAGCATAATCATTAATCACTACCAAGTCCTCTGATCGGTGCATGAGTTCAAATCGGCGTTTGATGCCTTTGAATTCTTGTAATGCTTCCCGAATGGCCGCTGGTTCAAGTCCCAGTTGCAAGGCAACCGTAATTGCTCCAACCGTATTTTCAACATTATGGCGCCCCGGCAATGGTAATTTCAAGTTGGTAATCTCCACTTTTGGAGACTGATAATCAAAAACAAACCATCCATCTTCCACTCTAATATTGCTGGCCTTATAGGCTCCTTTCTCTACTCCAAACCCCTGTGTTCCTGCCCGGTCTGCAAAATGTTCGAGAAAATCATCCTGCACATAAAGGCTTCCTTCCTTCGTGATTTGTTTGGCGAAAGCCATAAAGCCAGTTTCCAATATACTTTCTTCATCACCGTAAATGTCCAGATGATCCGCATCCATTGACATAATCAGCGCAATATCGGGGTGAAGGTGTAAAAAAGAACGATCGTACTCATCCGCTTCCACAACTACCCAATCCGTTTGGCCTTTTACATAGTTAGACTGAAAATTTTGCGCAATTCCGCCCAAAAATGCCGTGCAGTCCAAGCCGCCACGCTGCAAAATCCAGGTTAGTATGCTCGTAGTTGTCGTTTTACCATGCGTTCCGGCTACTGCAATCGTCTTTTTACTTTTGCTAATAATGCCGAGTACCTCTGCACGCTTCTTTACAGGAATCCCATTTTCATGGAAATACTGCAATTCTACATGCGTTTTTGGCACCGCAGGTGTATAAACAACCAAATCGACCAGTTCTGGAATTTGGCTAATATCCTCGTCGTAATGTATTGTCATGCCTTCCTTTACCAACGTTTTGGTAAGAGTGGTCTCCGTGCGATCATAGCCGTGAACATCCACGCCCAGATCATTGAAGTACCTGGCTATAGCACTCATCCCGATACCTCCAATCCCGACAAAATAAATCGTACGGATATCTTCGAGTTGCATAGGTTATTGGTTTATCAATTTCAAAACTTCAGTAGCAATTTCCTCTGCCGCATTCGGCCGGGCTAGCTTCTGAATATTCGTTTCAAGTTTTTCCCGCTCTGCTCCATTGTCCAGCAACGCCTTTACGGCCGGAATAATTCCCGTTTTGGCATCCCTGTCTGTCAGCAGCTGCGCTGCTTCTTGATCAACGAGCGCTTGCGCATTCTTCGTTTGATGATCTTCTGCCACATTTGGCGAAGGAATCAGAATGGCTGCTTTACCAACCAAGCATAGTTCAGAAATCGTCAGTGCTCCCGCTCGACACACAATTACATCTGCCAAGCCATAGGCCCAATCCATTCGATCTACAAAATCAAGGATGTGTACATTTGGTAAATTTGCAGCCTTTGACTGACCAAATTCATCTATGTACAACTTACCCGCTTGCCATAGTATCTGCACATCCTGCATTTCTGCAAACTTTTCCGCATTAGCGGCTACAGCCTCATTCAAGCTTCGAGCACCCAGGCTTCCGCCAAATAAGAATACCGTTTTTTTATTTGCCGAAAGGCCAAAATGCTTGCATGCTTCCGCTTTGTCAAAATCAGGCTGATGAACACTCGTGCGTACCGGATTGCCGGTAAACTGTATCTTCCCTTGCGGGAAAAACCGCTCCATCCCTTCGTATGCTACGCATACTTTTTGAACTCTGCTTCCAAGCAATCGATTGGTTACACCGGGAAATGAGTTCTGCTCCTGAATAAGCGTTGGCACTCCTCTGCGGTTAGCTACTTCCAATAAAGGACCGCTCGCATAACCACCTACACCGACAGCTACATCTGGCTTAAACCGACCGACGACCTGCCAAGATTTTAGCAGACTGCTCAGTAGTTTAAAAGGGAACATCAGGTTCCGTAATGTCAATTTGCGGTGAAAACCGCTGATCCAAAGACCTTTAATTGGATATCCCGCTTTTGGGACTTTTTCCATTTCCAGCTTGCCTTTAGCACCTACAAAAAGTATTTCTGCATCCGGCTGCTGTTTCTTAATGGCATCTGCAATGGCAATCGCCGGAAAAACATGTCCGCCTGTACCGCCACCACTAATGATAATTTTTGCCATAATATCTGATTCTGGGTTTAACAATAATTTTTCAGCGACAAGCTATTGACTATCAATTCCTTTGTAAAGAATCTTTGAGCAGCTGCTCCTACTGAAATATTATCCGTTAATCCACTATCAATTTTCTGATACAGATTCAATGTATTTGCTGACACTCAGTATCATGCCAAACGAAATACAGGTAAATAAAATCGACGTACCTCCCATACTGAT
>JALEHC010000130.1 GCA_022763215.1 Saprospiraceae bacterium | reverse complement strand
ACCTGCCCAGACCAATCAGCTGGTGCAAATACATTAATGCCAGGGCCACCACCACCTGCATTGGCTGCCAGTGTAAACCGTTGAATATCAACTTCGTCTTCTCCTGCTAGCATCGCGTTTTTGTCTAGGAAATAAGCAACTAGTGTTTCCCCACCATTTTCATTGGTAGCTACACAATAAAAATCTTTCCAAACGCTATACTTTGGATAATCCGGGAAGGTCGGAGTTGAAAAAGAGTATACCGTATAACCACTATTCGGATCAGCATCTTCGGAAATCCCCACCAACATTGCATTGCCATCAAAAGGGCCAATAAATTCGGTGATAATCCATCGATTAACTTCCTGGTCATACAAAATAATCGGATCACCTGCACCTGTTGCACCCACCTCATTCCAGAGGGTATTACTTGAAAAGGTGTTCAGTGAATTTCCCATTTTGTCAAATACTTCGATTACAGAGGTATTCACCTCATGTACATAGTGGTCAGGGCCTACATCACCTGTTGGATCTGGTGGGCCTGCAAAACTTTGTCCTTGTACATTGACCAATGGCTCAATCGGGATGCCGGTATTGCGACCATTTGACTTCTGTCTTACCGGATCTTCGCCACGAGGCTGAGCATTTTCAACTAGCGTTCGCGGACGTTGCGGTTGTCCAAAGAAGTTGGGAGGAACTTGTTTGCGTCTTTTCCCGTCTTGTCGTTTTTCTGCCCCAGTTGCTGCACGGGGAGTTAAATGACGGACTGGAGGAGTGGTACCAAGTTTTACCGCTTTTGTGGTTTGAACCTGGTAGTTCGTTTGAGTTTGAGCTTGCGCAAAACAGAAGCTCAAACATAGCATGAGCGCGCTTAAGTAAATTGATTTCATCAGAAAAAAGTTAGGTGTATAATGTTTTATTGATTTTTCTGGCAAGTAAGGAATAGATCATGCTATAAACTTAATTAAAAATGAGGACTTGAAGCTTTTTTGCACTGCTTTTGTAGTTCGATTTACCAAATATTTGGGCTTTCGTTGGGTGAAAAGGCTTGTTTCAAAACTATTTTTTGTCGAAAGACTAAAAGTAGAAAGCTTATTTTTTTCGACTTTCTCTCTACCTTTGATACTTCCGTAAAATACATCAAAACCAGTTTGGTTTGAAACGCTTGTTTTCATTCACTTACTAAATTTTTTACTAATGAAAAACGTATTCACTTTACTACTACTTACTTTTTGCTTGCAGCTCAGCAGCCAAAACATCCAGCGGGTAGAGCCTGCAAATTGGTGGACCGGAATGCAATGGAATGAGCTACAATTATTGGTCTATGGCACAAATATTTCTGAACTAAAGGTCAAAGTCGAAAATGACAACCTAAAGCTCAAAAGAATTGTAACTACAAAAAATCCAAACTACCTATTTCTTTATGTCAGCATTCCTGCAAATGCTAAAGCTGGCTTGGTGCCTATCCAGTTTTATAATGGAAAAAAACTCATCAAAACCTTTGATTTTGAACTCAAAGCCAGAGCTCAAGATGCTGCTTATGTAGAAGGGTTTACTCCCGAGGATGTCATCTATTTGATCACTCCTGATCGGTTTGCCAATGGTGATCCCTCTAATGATGAATTTGACGCTATGGAAGATAAACTCAATCGTTCCGAAAAATTTGGACGACATGGTGGAGACATTAAAGGCATTCAAGATAATCTTGAATATATTAAAGACCTCGGCTTTACCGCCATTTGGCTGAATCCAATTATTGAAAACGATATGCCGGCCTACTCTTACCACGGTTATGCTGCTACCGATTTTTATAAAGTAGATCAGCGATTTGGTACCAATGAAGAGTATGTCAAGCTAATTACCGACTGCCGCAAGAATGGCGTAAAAGTCATTATGGATATGATTGTAAATCATTGTGGTTCTTCACATTGGTTTGTGCTCGACCCACCTACCGATGATTGGATCAACAATCAGAACAACTTTGTACAAACAACCCATAAAAGGCAAACTGTACAAGATATTCACGCTTCTGAATACGACAAAAAAGCTTTTTCTGACGGCTGGTTTGTGAAAAGTATGCCTGATATGAACCAGAAAAATGAATTAATGGCCGATTACCTGATTCAGAATACACTTTGGTGGATTGAGTACTCGGGAATTTCGGGTATTCGTATGGATACTTACCCTTATCCGGATAAAGATTTTATGAGCGACTGGACTTGTGCCGTGATGGATGAATATCCTTATTTCAGCATAGTAGGAGAGGAGTGGAGTGTAAATCCGGCTATCGTTGCCTACTGGCAGGGCGGCAAAGAAAACCACGATGGCTACGCCTCTTGCTTGCCGAGTTTGATGGATTTTCCATTACAGTATGCCCTTGGAGAAGGCCTCACAGAAGAGGAAGATTGGAATAAAGGACTTATCAAAATGTATGAAATGTTGGCAAATGACTTTTTGTACAGCGATCCTGACAATCTGGTGATTTTCCCAGATAACCACGACATGGATCGGTTTTTCACGCAAGTGAACCACGACATGGACCTATTCAAAATGGGATTGGTATACGTTGCTACCATGAGAGGAATTCCACAATTATACTATGGTACTGAAATCGCTATGGATAACGAAGGGTACCCAGGAGATCATGGCATCATCAGAACAGACTTTCCGGGCGGTTGGGAAGGTGACGCCGTCAATGCATTTACGAATGAAAACCTTCCAAAAGAAAAGAAGGAGATTAAGCGCTTTACCAAAAAGCTATTGAATTGGAGAAAGACAGCTGAGCCGGTACATTTTGGAAAACTGATGCAATTTGCTCCGGAAAAAGGTGTCTATTCTTACATTCGTCATTATAAAGGTGAAAAAGTGTTGGTGCTTTTCAATAAAAATACAGAAGAAACCAGCATCCGTTTTGATAAATATGCAGAGTTGTTACAAGGCGATACCAAAGGCTATGAAGTGATGAGTGAGACTGCTGTAGATATGACAAAACCATTCAAATTGCAGCCAAATATGGCTTATATTATTGAATTGTAACTCAGTCTGACAACTCAATTAATAAAAACAATAAAGTAATTTCTTTGGAAAACAGATATCAGGAGACGTTTGACACTTGGAATAAGGTAGCCGAGTTGTATGAAGCAAAATTTTTTGATTTGACTTTGTATGATGAAACCTATGATTTTATTTGTAATTCGCTCCTGATGGAGAGTCCAAAATTACTGGATGTTGGATGTGGGCCGGGAAATATCTCTAAGTATTTACATGAAAAAAGACCTGATTTTCAGATTCATGGAGTAGATGTTTCCCGGAACATGATCCAATTGGCTCAGAAAAATAATCCGACCTGTAGCTTTGAAGTAATGGACATTCGGAACTTAAATCGTCTTTCACTATGTTATGATGGCATAATTTGTGGTTTTTGCTTGCCTTATTTATCAGAAGCAGATGTTCATAACTTCATTGATGCTGCTTATAAGCTATTAAATGAAGAGGGCCTGCTTTATTTAAGTTTCGTGAAAGGCAACCCAAAGGACTCCGGGTTTATCGTCGGTAGTTCTGGTGACCGCTCTTATTTTTATTACCATTCTCCGAAGGTGCTTGAAGAAAAACTTATAGCTTCAAGTTTCCAACTTAAAAAAAGATATGAAGTCGTGTACAAAAAGAGCGAATCCGAAAAGGAAATGCACACCATTTTGATCGCTCAGAAAAAACGCTGAGAAGGAATATTTTTCTGATTATCCAAAGCCTTTCTATGACTAAGATTATTTATTACGTAGCCACTTCGCTTGATGGATTTATTGCTGGCCCAAATGATGATATAAGCGATTTTGTACCAACTGGGGAAGGTGTTGATAAATACCTTGCTGATTTACAAGGTTTCAAAACGGTCATCATGGGGCGCAGGACCTATGAATTTGGCTATCAGTATGGCCTTGTGCCGGGGCAGCCTGCTTATGCACACATGGAACACCATATTTTTTCTGATTCCATCAAAATTGAAAACCTGGCAACAAGTGTTCATATTGAACCTAAGTCTATTTCACGCATCAAAGAAATTAAAGCTTCTTCTGAAACGGATGTTTATTTATGTGGGGGCGGGCAGTTTGCTGGCTGGCTTCTTGAAAATGAATTGATTGATCAGTTGAAACTAAAACTCAACCCAATCATCCTTGGTGATGGTATCCGCCTTTTCGGAAATTCTACCCAGAAAGCAAAGTGGAAATTGGTGGACACAGAAAGTTTTGACGATGGGCTAAAGATTATTACGTATGATTTCATCAAGTCATAATT
>JALEHC010000129.1 GCA_022763215.1 Saprospiraceae bacterium | reverse complement strand
TAGCCACACTATCTTTGTAATAGAATTTAAAATTAGCGTGAAGCGAAAAATCGCCTTCAGATTTATCTACGTTTTTTTGAATGTCTGACAAGTGCTAGAAGTACTATTTCGTCAGGAGTCCAAGAAACAAAATCGAAACTGGATTTTCTGCTTTGCTAAACTGAAAAGCCATGAACTTGAGAAAAACAACATTAAGTATTATTACCCTTCTGATTATGTCCTTGTATGCTGGAGCCACAGAAGCTCCAAAAAGCATCTTCGACCTAATGAATTATCAGGAAGTGGTTAATGTAACCTTGGAACTTGATTTGGCGAAGTTCCAAAATGACAGAAGAGATGAGGAGTACCATATGGCTGGGCTCTGGTTTGAAGATGCCGAAGGCCGCGAACAGGCTTGGCGCTTAAAAGTAAAACTCAGAGGTAAGTTCCGCCGTATGAATTGTGTGATGCCACCATTAAAGCTGAATTTCAAAAAAGGAGAATTAGCAGTCGCTGGCCTTAGCCAGTTTGATGATATGAAACTCGTAACGCACTGTACAGACGATCCACAGGAAGCTAAACGCTTGCTAGCCAAAGAATACCTTGCTTATAAAATGTATAATAAGGTAAGCCCATATAGTTATCGCGTACAAATGCTTCGCATTACTTACAAAGATATCAATACGGGTGAAAAATTGCGCCGCTATGGTTTTCTAATCGAAGACTTGGCTCAACTGCGTTCCCGCATTCAAGCCAATAAAGTCGACCGCGAAGATTATCGCCTCGAACAATTGGCTGATAGCCAACTACAATTGGCGGCATTGTTTAACTATATGATCGGTAATGCCGACTGGGATGTACAAGGCGCTCGTAACATCAAAGTAGTGAAAAGAGGAACACAATTACTTGCTATTCCTTACGATTTTGACTTTGCCGGTATGGTGGAAGCACCTTATGCTATTCCAAATCCGAATTACAACCTCAAGCACACCAAAGAAAGAGTGTACCTCGGAATGGAGAAGGATACCAAAGAAATGAAGGAAAATATTGCCTACTTGTTAAGCAAAAGAAATGAAATGCTGGATGAAGTTTATAGTACCAGACTACTCAGCTCTGCTGAGAAAAGATCTATTGTAGCTTATCTGGATGAGTTTTTTGACAATCCTAATGACATCATCTTTCCGGCAGACCGAAAAGCATTACAGGCTTCTATAAGCCAGTGAAAATAAATCAACCAAACGCAGATAATTTAGAGTATTCCGGCCCTGTGGTTTCACAGGGCCTTTTTTATTTCACCTGCACCCCGTCTTCAATACTTACCTCATAGGCTTCCGCCAAAATACCGGTTTTCTCCTTGTATTGGCTTAGTATACGCTCTTTGACTTCCGTCAAATCAGATTTGCGAATGATATTTATGCTACAACCGCCAAATCCGCCTCCCATCATGCGTGCACCAAGCACAGCTTCCTCTCCCCTCGTCAGATCAACGAGCAAGTCCAACTCCTTACAACTAACATCATAAAAATATTGCAAACCAAAATGGGATTGGTACAGGATTTTCCCGAGCAGCTCGAAGTCACTTTCGTGAAATGCTCTACAAAATGCGCGCACGCGCGCATTTTCATGCACCACAAACTGCGACCGCCGAAACAACTTATTAGGCATAGTCGTTTCGCATTCTGCCAGAATATTGTCGTTCACATCTCGCAGACTTTTTATTTCTGGGTATTTGTTTTGTATAATAGATACGGCTTTACGACACTCTTCTGGTCTTGAATTATAACCCGAATCAGTATGTTCATGCTTTACTTTCGAATTAAACAATACAAGCTGATACGCTTGAAAATCAGCATTGATATAACTGAACGTCTGAGACCGACAATCAAGTAGCATCGCTTTTTTGGCCTGACCAAAAACAGAAGAAAACTGATCAAGTATACCGCTCTGCACTCCCAGATAATCATTTTCGGTTTCTTGCCCTATTTTCACCAATTCCCAATTATCCAAGTATTCTCCAGCCAGTTGGTCAAGCCCTCGTGCAAAACCACACTCCAATGCAGCCGAGGAACTTAGCCCACCACCAATCGGGATATTTCCGCAAAACACACAATCAAAGCCCGGCAATGAGATATTGCGTTTGGCGAAAGCCTCTAATACACCAAGCAAATAATTGCTCCATGACTGATCACTTTTTGTCAATTGCCCCAAACGCACTTCTTCGCGCGCATTCATGTCAATAGCCAAGAACCGACAAGTATCTTTACTGCCATTTTTGGCAAATCCAAACAATATATGTTTATCGACGGCTGCTGGCAAGGCCAAGCCCATATTATAATCGGTATGCTCTCCGATCAGATTGATACGCCCGGGGGCTTTTACAAAAAACGCAGGCAGACGACCAAAATGCTCCTGAAAGTGTTTGTTGATTTGTTCTTCAAATAACTCCATTTACCTGTTTTCTCAGTATTCACAGCTGGATAAATCCGACTTGACATAATATGATTTGTAATTGCGTGCCTTGGGGTCTGTACATCCACAAAGGTTAAGCACTTCAATTGATTTGAACACCGTAGGATGCGATTCGGCCTGTATGGAAATATAGCCAGCATTTACAGCCTCGCCATCCTTACGGCTACCCTCAGCTAAATCCCCATCCAATATCGGTTTACTATACTCCATCACTACTTCCCCATCCAGAATATGCTGAATGAGAGAATCCCCCAGCACTAATGCCTCTACAGTCGTCCATTCTTCTCCGGGGTATGGTTTGGAGGAGGAATCCGTGCAATGAGGACGATGCAAAGAATCGGCCAACATCACGTGTAAGCCCGGCGTGCAAAGATTTGCATTTGGCGGCGACCGACGTTCATTTGCGCCAAGCAACTGCAATTCCAAAGAGGTCGGAAAAGCTTGATCGATCCCCATAGAAGCCGGTGATTGACAATGCAACATCAAGCCATTGTTCATCAAAGCCCATTCTGGGCCACCTTTCACCTGCTCTCCTTCAAAGCGATATACCGCACGAATTCGATAATACGAATAAGGCGTATTGTAAAACAAATGCCCAAATACAGCATCAAAGGTATCTTGTGGACTGTATTGTACCTTGAGCAAGCTGTCTTCTACTGTAAATATATTCTTGTAATTTTCGCCTTTCGGCAAACCGGAAAACTTGGGGGTCCAGTCATCGATATTTTTTCCATTAAAAATTGATTCCCAGACTTCTTCATCCGGATTTTGGGTTGGATTTTGCTGACAAGCAAAAAAAGAAGATGCCAACAGCAAGAGTATTAGGTAGTGTTTATATTTCATGAATTGTTCAGATTCGTTTTGCCTCCAGAAGAATAGAAGACTAATTTACCAAAAGAAGTGGTAAAAAAAAACGAAGAATAAAATCTGACAGAGAAACAATCGATGGAAAAAGTCTTTCCCCGGTCAGTTTTATCGAATATTGGTTTTTATATTTTAGCATAAAAACCAACCTTATGATTAAACACTATCATTTTGCGCTTTTATTCTGCCTTTTGGCACCTGCCTTCTTATCCGCCCAAAGCACTATGCCTAAAGCTTTACAGACGGTCATGGAAGCACATGGTGGCCTACAGACCTGGAAGCAGATGAAAAGCTTGCAGTACGATATCAAGCGAAAAAATGGCAACGAAACCCACTATATCCATCTAAAAAACCGCAAAGATCGCGTAGACGGTATCGGCTTTAGTTTGGGTTGGGATGGAGAAAAGGTATGGATTAAGGATGAAGGTAAAAACTTTGAAAGCGACCCTGTATTTTATCATAATCTGATGTTCTACTTCTATGCTATGCCTTTCGTTTTGGCCGATCCGGGCATTATTTATAGCGAGACCGATGCGCTCGAGTTTCAAGGCAAAACCTACCCGGGAATTCGCATTTCTTACAAGGCAGAGGTGGGTGCTAGTCCGGAAGATGAATACTTTATACACTACGATCCCAAAACCAACAAAATGGCCTGGCTTGGATATACCGTCACTTATTTTTCAGGCAAAAAAAGCAATGAGATCAAGTGGATTCGTTACTATGACTGGAAATCAGTCAATGG